>JAADFT010000001.1 GCA_013152765.1 Calditrichota bacterium
GAACAGGAAACAACCCGCCCCGTGTGCAAGAATCCATTTCCCGGGGGACCACATCTTCAGGCGCCGAATCCAGCCACGCCGTGCGCAGCACAACCTGCTTCAGCAGGTTTCCATCTAACGTAGCTCGCGAATTCATTCGTGGCGATTGTGGCGAGCCAAAGCTCGCCGTACCCATCCGTCCGTGCGTCAAAGATCCCGCTCAGCGCAGGTTTTTCCCGCCCGATTTCGCCAGTTCGTGAAACCGCTGCTGAACCGCCTTGAAACTCGGTTTGTGTTTTCGTTCCCGAGTGACGAGGCCCTTCAGATTGACGTAACTCCACTCTTTCGGGTGCGGACCGCCGACGCGGTGCGGATCGGCAAAATCGGCGTACACCCAGATGATTGCACCGCTCATGAAGTCCTGCCGCTCCGGTGCGAAAATCTGATCCATGTGCGTCATCAGAAACTTCACCTGGTACTCTTCGCTGTAGTCCTTCCCCGACTCCGGTGGATTCGGATTGTGTTTCCCCGGAGCAGCGCCAGCACCGAACTCACTCACAACAATCGGCTTATCCGGGAGGCGCTTGTGGACGGCGTCGAGCATGGGACCGACGTCGTGGATGGTGCCGTAGTACCAGCCGTAGTACTCGTTGATGGCGATGAAATCGGCGTACGGCCAGCAAATGTCCTTGGGCTTACCAGGTCGGTGCCGGTCAGAGGCGAACGTGGCCAAACGCGTCGGATCAAGCTGGTGCACGAAGTCGATCGTTTGGCTCACGTACCAGGCCGCTTTCGGCGAGCTCGAGTCGAACTCGTTGCCGACAGACCAGACCATCACGGACGGGTGGTGACGCATCTGGTTGATCATTTCCGCTAACTGTGGTTTGGCCCATTTCTCCAGCACCTCTTTGTCGCCGAGCACGTCTACGGAGGTTTGCCAGGCTGGAATTTCGCTCCAAACCATCAACCCAAGCGAGTCGGCGAGGTCGTAGACGTACGGATCCTGCGGGTAGTGAGCCAGACGAATGAAATTGCAGCCGAGGGCTTTGATTTCCTCCAGATCGTGCCGGTGAAGTTCGGGAGGCAACGCTGAACCGTACTCTGGGTGGTCCTCGTGCCGCGAAATTCCGCGGAACACGACCGGCTCACCGTTAAGGTAGATCTTGCTACCACGAGTCTCGATCTGCCGGAAACCCGTACGAATGGTCAGCGAGTCTTCGTTCCCCAACTCGTCCCGAATCCGCAAGACGAGGTTGTACAGCGTTGGATGCTCCGGAGACCAGGATTTCACCTGGTTCAACGCATCTCGAACAGACACCGTGGTCTCCCCTGCGCCGAGACGCACGCCCTGTTGTTTCTCCCACACGCGATTGCCTTCCGAATCACGCAGGACCCAGGAAAGCGACACATCCACGGAGTCGGTGCCGTGTTGCCGAAGCACTGCCGTCGGCGTGAACTCCCAACCGCTTTTCAGCATCCTGGTGTCCATCCAGAGGTTGGCCACGTACGTGTCCGGCCTCCACTCCAGCGCCACCGAGCGGAAAATCCCGCCGTAATCCCACCAACCGTGCCATTTCTTGTCCGGGATCGCGCGGTCCAGGATCTTGTTGTCCACCTGAACGGCGAGTAAGTTGTCGGCGCTTCGCTGAACAGCGTCCGTGACGTCGAGTTCGAAGCCGGTGTACGCAAATGGGTGCTCCCCCACCTGCTTGCCATTCACCCAGACACGCGAGCGCAGCGCCACACCATTGAAACGCAGCAAAAAACGCCCTCCAGTGGGCCAATTCGCCGGCACGCGGAACTTGCGGCGGTACCAGGCCTTGCCCTGGTACCAAAGGCTTTCGGGGACCTGCACGTTGTAGGTACCCGGGACACTCAGAGTTCGCCATGTCCCGCCCGCTGCGCCCGAGTACCAGGCCTCTGCAAGACCGCGGTCTTGCGGATCAAAGCGAAATTGCCACGGGCCGTCGAGGCTGAGTTTGCGTCCTTTCACTTCAACTGACCTCTGGCATGCCATCCCTACAACCAGCAGGGCAAGCAAGAGCCATTTTCCGTGTATCAGCATTCCATTCCTCCTTCAGGATGTGTGAGACAGGTCGGGCAGGGCGCCCAGAAGGGCATCCCTCCGAATTGCTTGTCGGATCTCATACCACCGACCGTCTTGCCGCTTCCCCGGTAGTTCTCCCGACTTTCTTCTTGACCCACATCCGCGAGATCAGTACTTTGGCTTCGCTGAAAATCCTGAGACCATTTTCTGGAACAAAGACTCACCGGAGGAGAAAGATGGCGCGAAAATCGCGACTGTTCGTCCTTCTCGCTGCACTGCTGCTCGCGGTCACGCCCGCCTTCTCTCAGAACACCGCCGAACTTCTCGGCTACCCGAGCACGGCCAAGCTGCTGATTCTGAACGCCGACGACTTCGGCATGTGTCACGCCGAGAATGTGGCCACAATGGACCTTCTGCTCAACGGCAACATCACGTCGGCTACGGCCATGCCGCCCACGCCCTGGTTCAAAGAAGCAGCCCAATTCGCCAAAGAGCACCCGAAACTCCACATCGGCGTGCACTCGACGTTCACATCCGAATGGAAGTTCTACAAATGGGGTCCCGTTCTGGGCCGAAGTGCAGTGCCCTCGCTGGTAACACCCGAGGGCTTCTTCCCGGACGACACGCCATGGGTCGAAGCCAAGGCCGATCCAGCTGACGTCGAGAAAGAGCTTCGCGCCCAAATCGAGCATGCCCGCAAGCTTGGTCTTGAGCCCACCCACCTAGACAACCACATGGGCTCGTTGTACGGGCTGGTCACCGGCCGGGATTTCCTGGACGTCGTGTTCAAAATCTGCGCGGAGTACGGCCTGCCGTTCCGCCTGCCACGCCACCTTTCTGAACAGTACCTCAAGACCCTCCCGGAGGACCGTGTGCGGAAGATCGAAGCGCGCACGCAGGCCCTTGTCCAGAAGGGCTTTGTGCTGCCCGACTACCTGCTCACCGTTAAGCACGGCAAAACCTACGAGGAGACCTGGAACCGCTACGCCGCCATGTTTCGGGCGCTCAAGCCGGGTGTGACCGAGCTCTACATGCACGTGGCCGTCGAGTCGCCTGAGATCAAAGCCGTCACAAACGCGTGGCGGCAACGGGTGTGGGATTACCGGGTTTTCAAAGATCCGAAAACGAAAGCGTTACTCGACAGTCTTGGTGTTGTGTTGATCAGTTACAAACCGCTGCAGGAACTCCAGCGCCAGCACATTCCGCCGTCGCGTTAGAGGTCAGGCTCTTCAATTGCCCGCAGCCTGGTTGGCATCCTGACCCCGAAGCCGGGTGGCTACCAGCGCAGGTGGGCGCCCGGCAAAGGCGTGGAGTGAAGCAAAACCGACACGATCGCTGCGCCGAGAACCGCGGCCAGTGAAAGGCCAAGCAACACCAGAACAAAGCGCCCCGTCAGGGCGGGCGGATGCAGGTGAAAAACACGGTCGTCCGGTTTCACGGTGAGAATCAAAGCCACAGCCACAAGCGCAAGGACGAGTAGATTCACCAGAACCAGGGTTGTCGTGGTGCCAGCCAGGGGGTAACCGGCCTTTAGCACAGCGAGGGCGAACATTTCCACTGCGAAAACGAGCAGGAAAGCACCAGCTCCCCAGCCTTCAAGCTGGCGGGGTCGCACCGCCCACCGAAACGTACTGACGATTCCAAGCGCTACCCAGCCCCAGGCCTGAATCTGACGCACTTTGACAAAATGCCCCACGTTGCTCGCGTGGACACGGCTGGCAAGATCCGCCAGGGCGTCGCCGGAAAAACGAGTGAGCGCGAGGCCAACGGGAATCCACACGAAGATCACCGCCCAGGCGAGCAGTCTTCCCCAGGCGGGAAAGACTTTGTCGTCCATGTCGGGCTGACGCTCGAGTCGCGGCCCCCAGTCGCTGGCAAACCAGATGCCCCAGGCCAGAGCAGCTCCACCCACAAAACCCATGGTCTGCTCCATCACCTTCCACCAGTCGTAGGTAATCCCGGTGAGATTGCCGAGCGTTTGCAAAAAATCGCCAGCCACGAATCCAACGCCGAAACCGAACGCCCCAAACAGCGCCCCAGCTGTGGCCGCGGGGACTTTCCAGGAACGGAGAAGAAGACCGACGGCTATCGCGGCGCCGAGATTCGCAGCCCACATGTCCGAGCGCGGCGGACTCAGGTGCAAATCGAGCAGCACGACGAGAATCAGGTACGTCAAAGCACCAGCTACCGTCATGCTTACCACAGCCACAACGCCGCGGACGACGTCCAGCTCGCGTGCCAGACCAAGCCCCACGAAAGCACCGCCGATCCAGCCCCACAGGCCGCCAACCAGCAGCAAACAAACGAAACCGTAGAGCACGGTTGCAAACTGCACATGTCTCGTGTAGCCGATGATCAGGCCGTAGCTCATTGCGCCGCCCAGTGAGAAAGCCAGTCCGCCCAAGGCCGCTACGAGCCACAGGCGATTGCGAAAAATCCGATGCCCCGAGAGGAGCGCCAGCGTACCGGCGATCAGCACGCCTGGGATGGCTGCTCCGAGCTCGTGGCCGAAGATGCCGCGGATCCCCCAGCCGAACGCCCCGACAAATCCAACAGCAAGCGCCCTCGCCACCCTGTGCAGCCGGATGGGCACTTTTGGGATGTCAGCAAACTCGTCGTTCTGCGCGCCGGTTCCGGTCATGCTGCTTCCTCTCTTGCCTGATTCTCAAAAGCGCCGTTCGCGAATTCTCCGCTCCCCCTCAACACGCGCACAAGCGCCTCATGCGCTGACCGCGCGCGGCTTACGCATCTCGCGCGTCCACCACGTCATGCCAGCAATCTGATCCAGATCCGGCTTCGGGAAGAAGTAACTGGCCACAAAGCCCACAACGAAGAACGTCACGTTGGCTGCCACGCCGATCAGGAATGGGTGGATGTGACAGGCAACCGCCTCGGGAACCGCACCCAGGTGGCTGAGGGTGCACCAGAAAATCACGAGGACCGTAGCCACCACGCCCACAGTTGCTCCTTCTTTGTTCGTGCGGTTCGAGACAAAGCCCAGCAGGAAGAAGCCGCCGAGTCCACCGCCCATCACAGCCCCGATGAAGAAACCGATGTCCAGAATCGTCTTGCCGGGGATGAGCGACAGCGTGTAGGCGGCGACGATCATGATGCCTCCCAGCGCCATGCTGATCCAGCGGGCTGCCTTCAGGTAGTGTTTGTCGTCGCGACCTCTCACCAGGTACTTCTTGTAGAAGTCGACCGTCAAAACCGTGGCCGTGCCGTTCATGCTGGAATCGATGCTCGACATGGCTGCAGCAAGCACGGCGGCAATCACGAAACCACCCACACCCGGGGGCATCTCGGTCAGGATGAAGTGCGGGTACACCTCGTCCGGCTTCAGGCCAGCAGCCAGTGCTCCGGGGAATTCCTGGTAAAACACCCACAGAGCTGTGCCAACGAACATGAACAACGTCCAGATTGGAATGCACCCAAGGCCCACGGTCCACACAGCGCCCAGAGCGGAGCGGTCGCTTTTCGCAGCCTCGTAGCGCTGAATCTTCGTCTGGTCAGTCGAGAACTCCTGGATGTTGCCGATGATGCCCGCCAGGGCAAACATCCAGAAGGTCTCCCGAGCGAAGTTGAAATCGAAGGACACGACCAGGTCGAACTTGTGCGCCACTGCCGCGCGGTGCAGTACCTCGGGAATGCCGCCTGGAATGCGCATGAACACGATGGTCAGCGTTACCAGCCCGCCCAGGATTAAGACGAGCGTCTGAACAACGTCCGTCCAGATCACTGCTTCCAGGCCGCCCATCACGGTGTAGATGGTCACGATGACACCTACTACCACGATGACCATCGGGACGCTCCAGCCGGTCACGACTCTGATTGGTAGCGAAAGGAGAAAGAGAATGATGCCCATGCGGTAGATCGACCCGAGCGAAAACAGGATGCTGGCGTAGGAGCGGCCCCAGCTCCCGAAACGTCGCTCAAAGTACTCGTAGGCGCTCACGAACATCGTACGCCGGTAAAAAACAACGAAGTAGCGCACCGCGATCAGCGCTGCGATTGGCAACATGAGCCCGGGCACCAGGCGCGTCCAGTTGCCTGCGAAAGCCGAACCCGGGTACGCCAGGAAAGTCACCGAGCTAATGGCCGTACCCAGAAGCGACAGTCCGACCGCAAAGCCCGGGATGGATCGATTTCCGACGAAGTACCCGTCGGTGCCCTTGATCCTGCGACTCGTCCACCACCCCAAACCCAGCATGGCCAGCGCGTAGATGACGATGGCAGCAGCGTCGGCAACCCGCAGAGTTAGTCCGCCTTCCACTCTCAGACCTCCATGGTTTCGTTCCTTCCGGACCCGACTGCGCTACGAACTCCCAGCATGACTGGAGCAGTGGCCGCCCGGGCTTTTCCAGGCAACCGGAATGCAACGAGAGGCTCACACCGAGGTCTGGCAGCGCCACAAACACCGTGCGAAAAAAAACACCGTGAATTGCGCTAACATGTAACCCAACGCCACAGCGTTCTTCGCTCTTCCTGCGCCCGGCGTGGACCTCCTGCAAACGGCAAGTGACTACGAGGGCAGCAACTCGTTCCGGCGAAGCACGTCTTCCACGTGCATGGCCTCTTCCGGCGAAAGCCCGAGAATTGGTCTGGACACGTGAGGCTGACAAAGACCAAGCTTGCTGACGGCCATCTTGACCGCCGCTACGAAAGAGCGGCAATCGTAGATTTTCCAAACCGCGTCGATGCGCTTCTGGAGCTCCAGCGCACGGTCGTAATTGCGGGACTCCAGCGCATCGAAAAGTTGCACACACAGGCGCGGCACCACGTTGGAAATGCCGTCCAGACCGCCGTCCGCGCCAGACCAGATCCCCGCAGCCCACATGTGCGACTTCCCAATGAAAATGCGGAAGTCCGGGCGACGGCGCTTCAGCTCGATCACTCGCGTCAGGTAGACGTAGTCCGCAGAGCTGTCCTTGATGCCAACGATGTTCGGCTCCGCCAGCAACTCGCTCAGTACAGGGATGCCAATCCCCGTGCCCACAACCATGGGCAGGTTGTAGATGAAAACGGGTACCGGGCTGGCTGCTGCCAGATCCCGGTAGAAGTCCAGAATTTCTCTCTGGTCATTGATCGGGTAGAAAAACGGCGGGTGAGCCACGACGGCATCCACACCGAGGGGAACCACGGCCTCAACCTCCGCGAGGGCGCGCCGCGTGCTCGTTTCGCCAACGTTCGCAAGGACTGCCGCCGTTCCCGCGGTTTCTTCCACGACGATTTCCACAGCGCGGTGTTTCTCGTCGTCCGGCAGACAAAGGCCCTCTCCCGTGGTGCTGTTCACAAATACGCCGTGAACGCCCGAACCCAGCACGTGGCGCACAACTCGCCGCAGGCTCTCTTCGTCCAGAGTGCCGTCTTCGTTCAACGGTGTAATCAGCGGCACAACCATGCCGCGTAGCAAGGTTACGTCCATTCCAGATCCTCCGAGTCAAGCTATTCGCAGTCAGCCCTGTGGGCCGTCTTGTTCACTGCTCCGAAGCCGCACGCGCCTCGACGATGTAGCCGTAGTACCGCCCCATCCAGTACGGTAAAAGCCAGAACGCACCGTCATCTTCGATCCTGCCGGCATCGCCGTCGTCCAGCAGGTAGGGATTGCCGTTCCATTTCAACATGCCCCTTTCGGAAGGAGGTAGCGGTCGCGTTGCCTGCCTCCGCCCGTCTCGCGCAAGCAGGCTGTCGACCTGGAGATCAGCGCGCTGGCTGTTCTTCATGCGCCAGCTGATCAAATCCAGCGGCACGTCCCTCAGGGTTTCCACGGCGTCTTCGAGTCCACAGTCCCGCCCAAGTGCGTAGGTTGCAATGAAGTTCCACAGCGGATTCTTTTCGGGCTTCTCGATCGCCCAGCTACGCTCCATGCTCTTGACGTAGATTGCGCGCAACTTTTTGTCCGTCTCGTAGCGGAAGAGCCCGTAGTAGGACAAAAAAGCCAGCTCGTCATCCGAGTGATTGACTTCTCCCGGCGGGACGATTTTCTGATTGACCGTGTTCTCTGCGTAGTGATGCGTTACCGCCAGGTCGTAGTAAGCCTGGAGGAAGCGAGCCTCCCCGGTCACGTGGTGTGCCACACGCAAGAAGCTCAAAATTTCCAGGGAGTTCAGTCCCTTCTCATTCGACCAGTTCGGGTTGTTGTTGAGCGAGTCGGGATGCCACACGCCCCAGGTGGTCGGCTTGCCGTCCAGATCCACAAGGTGAAAATCGTGGCTGACGATGTGGTCCGCGATTCGCCGCACAAGTTCGCGCACCCGCTCGCGGTACTCTCCTTCGGCCACCAGATCGTAGAAAATGGGGTAAGCGAACAGGTGTCCCACAATCTCGTCCGAGCTCGTGTCGCCTTTCCACTTCCACTTGCCGTCCGGAGTGGCGTGCCACTCGCCTCCGTAGACGCGATCCTCGATTCTGACAAACGACCGGGCTGGAAAGCCGGGGATGCCCGTGATGCGCTCCAGTCTTTCGAGGGCCTCGAACGTGCGGATCGCCCTCTCCCGCGCTTCCGGATCGTGGGTTGCAGCCCAGCGGAAGCACTCAGCGGCCAGGTACATGGCGCTCCAGAGGCCATCGTTGTCGTTGTCGCGCAGGACAAATGTGTCCAGCCGGCCTGGCTCAAAAAGTGTGCACTCGCCAATCAAACCGAAACGCGTGTGTCGAACCGGGATCCGGCTTTCAAAGATGCGGGCTTTTTCGGCCAGTGTCATCCGGCGCTTGAACAGATGGCTCACGCCGGTCTCCGTAAGGACCCACGCACTTGTGTCGCTTTCGGCCACAACGCGTCGTACCCTGTCGTCGGGAAGCCAGCGTCGGTTCGCGTAGTACTCCCAGCGGCCGTTCTCGTACCGGCAGACCCCCCACGAAGTGCCAACCCACAGGACACCGCGGCCGCCCGCCAGCGACGTGACGTCCTCGTACGGTAACCCCTGACGGCCACGTAGCGTGTCCCATTCCACACCCTGCAGGTGCAGCAGCCCGGATGGAGTGCCGACCCACATGCCGCTCTCGGTCACAGCAAAAGCCGTAGGCCGGCGACGCAACGCTGGCAGCTCCGCTACCTGCTGCCAGCCGCCGTCCGTCATCCGAAAAATCCAGGAACCGGAGAGCACGTACGCCTGCTGGTCCGGGCCAAAAGCCACGTCCACGATCTCGCGCGCCGAGGGCAGCGGCAACGACACCAGCTTTTGCCCCGTCGGCGGCAGGCGGAGGATTGCCCTCGGTCCCACAGCCCAGACGCTGCCGTCCGGTCCCCGCAGCAGGTGATCCGGATTCTCGATCAGCACCCGGGGAAAGCGGAAACGTCGCCAGGTGTCCGCCTCGCGCGTCCACAGGGCGCTGCGTCCCAGCAGAACGAGCTGGCCGTTCATCACTGCGACGTCGCGCAAACGGTCGCGCGGCAGCGACACGTCCAGCAGCTCGAGATCACCTCGATTCCCGGCAACGAAGAGCTGCGAAGGAGTTGCCACAATCACGCGCCCGGCATCCAACAGCCCCACAGACACCGGCTTCTGCCCCGTTTGCTTCAACACCTCCAGCACAACCTTGTCCTTTTGCAGGTAAGGGGTGTCGGGAACGCCGCTGAGCTGGTTGCGACGGGTTCCGCACCCTGCGAGCAAAACGAGCAAGACCGCGCCCCCGAGAATCAGGATCCATCTGCTGGTGTTCGCCTTCATCCGCACTCCTGTTTTACGACCGTTCAAGAAAAGACATGACAGCACCCAGAATCACACTTCCCCACCGGGCTACGCTCAGCGTCGAGTCCGCCCCTGCCGTTCAGTCCCGCTGCGTCGAAGCACCGATTCCCACCAAGTCCGGCTTGGTGGGGGTACCCTTCGGGCAGGGGAAGCCCATCGTGAACGTGGCTCTTACTCAGGTGAAGCTGGCTCCGTGCAACCAGTGGTTCACCCGTCCGTTGAGCGCTTGTCTTTCTGAGTCTGGCTTGCTAAATTCCGCTCCGTAGGGGCGGCTGAAAATCGAGCGCCGTACAACTCAACCGGTGTCTCCGGAGCAACTCCACCGCAGCATGCCGAACCGGGCCACCGGCCGCCAAGGCGCTCGGCCCTCAACGCAGCCAGGAGCTTTCCGCGACGGTTGTGCTCGTGAACCGTACGCTCCGACGCCCCTCGCTCGTGAATGCTGCACAGGAAGGAGGTTACCATGCGTCGAAACTCGCTCCGTTCGGCAACCGTACTGTTCGCACCGTTCTGGCTGACTTCGCTGATTTTCCTGGCGTCCACACCGGGCTGTTCGCTTTTCTCCGAGAAGTTGCCCTCGCCCGGGGCGTTGATCGACAGCGTTGAGGCTACCTACAAACCGTTTTCCCGCGCTTACAAGGCCGACCTGGACGTGTACGTTCCCCTCGATCACGGTCAGGGGGTGTTCCACGGTTGGCTGCGAGTCCACGCGGCCGATTCGTCGGAAATCCACGTCCAGCGGGGTCACGACGAGTGGGTACGACTCACAGGCAAGGAACTGAAAATACACCGCGAGTCAGGGAAACCGCTGGTCGAACAGCTCACCAACATCAACCACGAGCCGATCCTGGTGCGCGAGATTTTCGTCCTTGGGCCGGACATCTTCTCCTGGCTGGGCGACACCTACACGTACGAGCAGGTGCGCAAGAAAACCAGCCGCAGGCTAATTCTGACAGCCCGCCCGAAGAAATCCTTCTCGGCCGTTGGTCGGCTCGAGGTGGAAATCGACCCGAGGAACTACCACGTCATCGAGGCGCGGCTCTACGCCAAAAACGGCGACCTGGCTGGCCGCTACACCTTCGACGATTTTGTGACGGTCAACGCCTACCCGGTGCCTCGCTCGGTCGGCATCGATTTCGCCCAGCGCGGAGAGGTGACCAACGAGCTCTACCGACTACGTCACCTGCGCGCGTTGAGCAAGTGAGAGCTTGATCCACCGCCTCACATTCGCCTGAGCAAGCCAAAAAGCGCAAGCTCACTTCCCGCTTTGAGAAGGCGCCCGCTGAAGCAGGCTCAGTCAGAGAAGAAATTACCGGCATTCAGGCGCAGCAGAAACAGCTCTGGT
>JAADFT010000002.1 GCA_013152765.1 Calditrichota bacterium
CGGGCCAGATGCCGCGGAGTGGGTCCGGCCAGGTGGACAGGGAGTCAGGGAACGCGGGCTCGGGTTCGGCTGGCCTGCGGCGCAGAACGCGGACGGAGTCGTCGCGCACGACCAGCCAGACGCTCGTGTTGCCGCTGCGCCAGCCGTAAGCCACAGGCGCTGAGGGAGTTCCGGGTTCGAGCAGGGCTCTGGCAACACGGTAGAGCTCGGGAGCGAGCGTGCGCAGGCTGTGGAGAGGCGTGGGCGCCCTGAAGCCGCCCGCCCCGCCTGCGTCTGCCTGGTCGGAGATCTGCAGAGTCTCAGCCTCGCGGAGAAGACGGTGCCGGAACTGGCGCAGAACCCACGACCAGTGCCGGTCCGCGCGCGTGTCGCGGGGGTGAAACGGCGCCAGCAAGAGAGCGGCGAGCTCTGTGTGAAAGCGACGTAGAGTGCGAAGAGCGGCGTCGTAATCCTTCCGTTTCAGGCTTCCGAGCACCTGGACGTTGACGGCGGCGTGGAGGAGCTGCCGGTCCGCAGGGCCTGCTGAGCGGCTTTTGAGCAGCGCCGCCACCAGGCGCAACTCGCCGCGGTGGGCCAGCCGTTCGGGTTGCCAGCCAGCGCGCAGGGCCACACGCTCGCGGGGCTTGAGTTGTGCCAGCAGGGAGGCAATCCGAATTTCTTGCCGCGCGACTTCGGCAGTGTCGCCCTGGCTTTCGGCCAAAAGGCGCAGTTGGTTGAGGGCGTGGTAAGCACCACGAGCGTCGCCCAAAGTCCGCAGAACCACAGCCACCGTTTCCAGGTAACGGAGCGAGACCGGCGGTAGCGCCAGAGAATCCACACGGCCCCGGAGGGCCTCGAGCCGGGTGGCCAGGGAAACGAGTGTGTCCACTGACGCCAGCGGTGACGAGAGCTGCAGCGTGGAGTCCTGCGGAGCCAGAGACCGCAGGAGCGCTGTTGCGCCCTCGAGGCGACTTTCCGCCAGGCTCAGCCGCACGTCGAGGGACGGCAGTACGACCCTGGTCTTGGTCAGGGCCTTGCGCGTGCGACGGAGCAGTTTCGAGAGGGCGTTGGAGTCGTTCTGAAGCCGGGCTACTTCCGCCGGTGTGGACGGTGGGTGCAGCGCCAGACGCAGCCGCAACAGTTCGACCAGCGCCTCAGCGTTTTGCACCTGCCCCTCCAGGCTGGAGGCCTTTTCGGCGAGTTTCCAGGCCTGCACCAGGTGTGTCCAGGCCTGCTCCGGCATGTCCGCCAGCAACGTGGCGGAGGCGAGGTTGTTTTCCGCCACCGAGCGAGCAAGTCGGTCGCCGGCTTTGCCAAAAGTTGTGCTCTTGCGGGCGAGCGCTCGAATGGCTGCGGCGAGCTGGCCGCGGTAGAGCAGAGCGTCCGACTGAATCTGGAGGAGCAGAGCGGTTTCCTCCGCCCGCGTCAGGTCTTCCGGTCCAGCCTGGGCCGGCACCAGGCCGTAACGCCGCAGATCGAGAAACGGCACCGGGAAGACCCAGCCGAGAAAAGAGATTTTCAGTCTAACCGCGGGCCGTTTGGTTTCGGGTACAGCCCCGGACTGCAACAGGTCGAGGGCTTTGGCCGTGTACCACAGGGCGCTGTCGATCTGGGCGGCACCCAGGTGGGCCAGTGCCAGGTTTCGGTAAGCCCGCTCGCGGTGGTAGGGGCTCGAAAGCGTCGTGGGGAAACGAAGGAGACGTCGGAAAACGGCCATCGCCTCCTCGTGTTTGCCCGCGAAGCTCAGGGCTGTGCCGAGGTCCGTGAGCAGCGAAGGGAGCGCGTTTCGCCGACCAAGTTGCTCAGCTGCGGTAACGGCGTTCCGAAAGGCCCAGGCCGCCAGCGGGTACTTGCCCACGAAAAAGGCGCAGCGTCCCATCCGTTCGAAGAAGCGCAGGCGCTGCTCCTGTGAAGAAAAAGTCGAGTCGAGCGCCAGGCGTTTCTCGAAGTAGACGAGCGCCTGACGGTAGCTGTACTGGCCGAGTGCGAAGGTGTTGTGAGCCAGGCTTTCGAAAAGCTCGGCTTCGAGCTGCGGATTTTTGCGCTCGTCGTTGATCTGCAGGGCGATGGTGAGCGCGTCGATGGCCCGTTCGTAGTACCTGCGTTTGGGCTCACCGCGGCGAAACGTGACCGTGCGGAAAACGAAGATCGCAGGTGCAAAGGCGAAGCGAACAGCGCGCCGGATCCACGCGGTTTTCTTGTGCTGACGAGCGGCCAGCGCGGTTTCGAGCGTTTCGTAGTCCCTGGCCAGGGCAAGGTAAGCCGGGACCAGACTCGAGTTCTTGCGAAGCGTGAGCTCGAGCGCGTGGACGGACGCTTTGAGGGTTTTCACGTCGATTTCGAGAGGGTTGCCGGTGACGTCGGCTTTGGCGGTGGCGCGGTAGTAGAGGCAGAGCCCGTAGGCGTAGTCGAAGACGGGATTCTCGGGGTGCAGCTTCCGCGCCTGAGCGTAGACTGTGGTCAGGCTGCTCAGCTTACTGGCGCGGAGGGCGGCGCGAACGAGTTTCCGGTGCAGCTCCGGGTCGGAAGGCGCGTAAGGCCAGGCCTGCTTGTAGGCCTGGAAGGCGCGGCGAACCTGGCTCAGCGAGTCGCCGAGGGCAGCGAAAGCGCTGGCAACCAGAACTGGCGGCACGGAGTCGAGTGGCGCGCTACGCAGGACGGCGAGAGCGCCTGAAGGCTGGCCCTCGAGCAGGTGGAGCCTGGCCTTGAGGGTCAGAACCTGGCGACGCAGCCAGGAGGCCTGTGTTCCAGGGACGGACACTCCTCCAAGCGCCCGCCGTGCGAGGGCTGACTTGCGAAGTTCGAGCGCGCGTCTCGCTGCCCACAGCCGGAGGTGGAGCGCTCCCTGGGCGTTGCGAAGCGTGTCGGCGAGCGCAAGGGTGGCTCGGAGCGTGTCTGTGGGGGTGGCGTTCGGCGGCAAATGTTCAACCAAAAGGAGCTGTGCGGCTTCGGCGGCGAGTTCGGGGTAAGCACTGGCCCGCTGCAGAACCCGCAGAGCGTAGCGCTGGGCGGTGCGGGATTTCGCAGTAGCCTGCGCACGCGCAATTTCGAGCCAGGCTGCCAGGGTCAAATCCGTCTGCAGCGGGAAGAGGCTGCCAAGGGTGTCGAGCAGAGCTACGGCAGCGGGGTCCTGTTTGCCCACGCGGAGCTGCCCGAGACGCAGGGCCGCGAAGGCGCGAACCCGGACGGGGGTTGCCAGGTCGCGGAAAAGCTGCTGGTAAGTGGCCTGGGCGAGTGAGTCCGGAGTGACACAGCAAGCGGTGAGGAGTGTGCGTCCGGGCACGAAGGCGCGAAGGTCGGCGCGGAGCAAGGTCGCGGCAGCCACGAGGTCCGCAGGTAAGGCTGGAAGCTCGTCAAGACGGGACAAAATTCGGCTCGCCAGGATCCGGTCCCCGGCAAGCCAGGCGGCGCAAGCCTGCTGGTACAGGGCCCGTGCAGTGTTGGCGGTTCTGGCCGGATGAAAGTCGACGACACGGGCCAGGGCCTCGATTTTTTTCCAGAGCAGAGCAGGACCGGGCACAGGGAGCGCGCTGTCGTTGAGGTGAGTTGGCGTTCTGCCGAGCTGGTCTGCGTAGCGAAGCTGAGCACCCGGTGTTGCCTGTTTGGGAATTCTTCCCTGGGCTGGCCAGCGAAAAAGGTCGCTCGTGGTGTCGCTCCCGGAAGTGACGATCAGGTAGCGGCCGTGACGCCAGCACAGGTCCAGGAACTGGTGTTCGGGGTACGAGAGCCGGTAAGGTGCACGGGGCAGGGTGTCGCCGGTAGCCATTTTCGTGGGCAATTTTGCCAGCACAGAATCCGGCGCCGGTAGGACCCAGACGTCACCGTCGTTGGGACGCTGGAACAGCGTTGTTTCGGGTTGCTTCTTCACCAGGCAGGCCAGGTGGGCGCCGAAAGGGTTCCAGTCGAAGCTGACCGGCTGGCCCTCGGGTGTCCGGAGGGTGAACACGGGTCCAGCCAGCGTGTCACCTTTGGCGTCGAAGGCGGCGAAGTGCAGGGACCAGCCGAGGCTGTCTGGAGCGACCCAGGCCAGCCAGCGACCGTCCGGCGACCAGCGCGGCCAGAGGGCGGGGCCGCGCAGCAGAAGCCGTGTGTGGCGGTTCTTGAGTTTCAGCAACCAGATTGCCGGTTCACCGCTCCGGTCCGACACGAACACAGCGAGTTTGCCGTCCGGATGCGGGTCGGGTTGAGCGTCGGTGCAGACGCGCGGTGTGAGGCAGCGTGGCTTGCCGTAAGACCAGGCCACGTTTCCGCGCCGACGAATGTCGATGCGCCAGATGTCGCCGTTGGGGTCGCTGCGGCCGGACACGAAAAGCACACCGTGACCGTCGTGGGTCCAGCGGGGCTGACGGTCGTCGGCCGGGTGAGAGGTGATTCTGTACGCCACGCCTCCTTCCACCGGTTTCACCCAGATGTCGAAATTGCCCGAGCGGTTGGAGGCGAAGGCGACCCAGCGGCCGTCCGGGGACACGGAAGGCTCGAGGTCCACGGCCGGGTGGGTTGTGAGTCGGGCCACCGTGGTGTCGGCCGGGGTCGAAGGTGCGGCTCCTGCCGCTGTTCCCGTAGCGAAGGAAAACAGCAGGAGGAAAACGCTGCAAGCCCGAGCGGCTGTCGACGGAGACGTCATTTCTCTTTGCGTACCCACGTACCTTCTTCGGTTTGAATCCACGTTCCCGGCGGTGCGAGCGACTGGTAGTGCTTTGCCAACTCGGTCTCGACCTGCGACTCCACGGCGTGCAGAGAGGTCGCGAACATGCTCCGGAGCCAGGCCTTCACTAAAGCCCGGTCCTCGTTCTCGGCGTCGACGAGTTTGCTGACTCGTCGACGCTGCAAAGATGACCGCAGCAACTTCGGGTGCAGCACCACAACCGTGCCAGCGCTGGTCTCGCCCACCACGCCCCGGGCTTCCAGGCTGTCCAGGTCGGCGCGTCGTTGCTTCTGCCGCAGCCTGGCTTCCCGCACGGATGGCAGTTTCTCCTCGGCGAGCACGCTGACCAGCACGTCGGAGGTCCCTGCGTCTGGCACCTGGACTTCGCCGACCGCCTTTCGCTGGAGGGGTGGCGTCTCCAGGTTCACCTTCACGTCAGGCACCTGGACGGCGCAACCGGCGAGCAAAAGCAGCAGCAACGTTACGAGTGCAGGTTCTCTTCTCACGGTGACAACCCGCCAGTTTGGGCTGTTCGAAGGAACGGCTCGAGGGGCAAACGGCCCATGTCGATCCGACCGCCGCTCAGACGAACCGGACTGAACCACGGTTGCTTGAGCTTGAGACTCGGGTAGAAGTAGCCCTGCCGGAGCTGAAAACTCATCTGCAGGGGGCGAAAGCCGAGGGCGAGGAGCCTGCGCGTGTTCCGAATGCCGGGGTTCAGCCCGCTGGGGTCGAGGGACGCCAGAATGTCGTCGGCGACGGTGGGGCCAAGCTCGGTGAACTGAACCAGTCCGCGCACGTTGGCCAGCGATTCGGGCGTGAAACCCTGCCCGCGCAGTCGAATCGTGCCGGTGACGTAGGACGTTTTGCCTTTGCGTGCGGGATTCAGGAGGGCCGTGTTCAGACGCGAGATCTGGACGTCGGCCTCAAAGGCGCCGGTTAGAGAAGTGCGATTTCGGTAGTCCAGCAGAACACGCCCGCCCACGGCGCCGCCGTACGCGTTGACGCGAAAAGAGGGGATGTAAACGAAACCGTTGCGCGCCAGAATGTCCGCGTGCAGGCCCTCTAAACGGTAACGCAGAAAACGAATGTGTCGCACGTAAAGGGTGTCGGCCGGCGGGGCCAGCCAGCGCCAGTTGGTGTACTGGATTTCCCGCAGCCGGTTTGGGAACACTTCTGGATTCTTGCTCAGAAAGACGGGTTCTTCGCCAGCCAGGTCGAGCCAGAAGTCGTAACGGATTTTGCCGGCCACGGTGTCCAGCTCCACGCCGCTGGCCAGACGCGCGCAAAGCGTGCGAGGCTGAACCGTGCCGTTGACGTGGAGCAGGTCGCCGAGCATCAGGACGCTGCCCCGACCTTCTGCGCGCCCGCGCAACCGGGCGACGTCGCCCAGCGGTCCGAAGGAGTCGGCGGCCACGGAGAACGTGTACTCCAGCCGGACAACCTGGGTGTCCGGGTTGGCGGTCGAAATCTCGCCGTGCCCGAGCGCAAGCAGCCCGAGCGGCGAGTGTCGCGCCTTCACCGTGTCCAGTCGGATCAGGGCCTGCCCCGGGAGGACAGTCGCCTCGACGTCGAAGGCCGTGTGTTGCAGGGGGCGACGTCCGAAACTGCCGAGCCAGAGGCTGTCGAGCTGGCCCGATCCGCTGAGGCTGAGACTGTCGAACGTGCCGGAGTAGGCGCTGCGGAAATCGATTTGCCCCGCCGCAAATTCGGACGACGGCCGGGCGAACAAGCCGTTGACCACGGAGAGGCTGCCCGCGACGGCGCTTTGTCTCGGCGAGAAACTGACGGTCGCCGAACCACTGACTGTGCCGCCGAGCTCGATGTCGGCCGAGGTTTCGGGCAAAAGTGGTCGAGCCCAGTCCACGATCTTGCCGGGCTGTGTGCGGAAACGCCGCAGGGCAACGTGGACCGAATCGCGCACGACCTGCAGGTCGCCCTGCGCCAGGAGGAAACCCGGCAACCAGAGCTGCCAGCCTCGGAGCGAAGCCCGGCGTGCCTCGGGGTTGAAACGACCGCTTCCCTTGAACTGGCCGCGAAGAGCCGGGAAGGCAATGGGTTGCTCCGGTGTCTCGAGCACGAGGGAGTCGGCGACCCAGGTGGCCGTCGCCCGCACGCTTCCGTCGCCAGGCACGCGCACGGTGGACTGGAAGTCCAGGCGCCCGTGGAGAGGCTGGTCCGTCAGGTTGGAGACCTGGAGGCCCCGCAGTTGCGAGCGAATTTCGCCGCGAAGGCTGGCGTGCTTGCCCGGGGTGAACCAGTGGGAGCGGACGAAAGCGGTGCCGCCCAGAGCGTCGTCGATCTCGAAGTCCAGGTCGGCGGTGTGCAGCCACAGGGTGCTGTCCAGTGTGGTGCCCACCTCGAAGGTCACGTTGTTCAGGGACACGAAGCGGGTTCCGGTCTGAGCAACCACGCTGTTGGCTAAGGTGAGCGCGTGCACGTCCAGGCTGCGAAGCCCGGTGCTGGTGAGCGTGCCGGCCAGGTCGAAATCGGTGCGAAGCGACTCGACCGCGGCCTGCGAAGGCGGGTAGAGGAAGCGCGGCGCCGTCACGAAACCGGCCAGGCTCACCGACAGCGATTCGGCGGGTGACTTCTGACCGCTGCCCTGCAGCTCGAGGAACGAGAGGCCGAAACTGGTGTTGTGAAAGCTGGCGCTGTCGAGAGCGGCGGTCACCTCGGGCAGAGCCTGGCGAGCGATCTGGAACCAGGCTGCGACAGGGAATGCTCCGTCGCCCAAAGAAAGCGCGAAGCGCTGGCCGGTGGAGTCGACGGTCGCGTGAAAATCGCCGTTGAAAGCGGTGGAGCCGAGAAAACGCAAAGTCACTGCCGGGAAATCAGCGTGCACCGAAGCCTGCCGGTCCGGTTGCGCGAGCGAGTCCAGCGAATCCGCGGTCTGCGGCAGGAGACCCGTCAGCATGCCGCTCGCGTTCAGTTCGAGCAGCTGAGGCAGGCGGCGCACGGTGACGCGCCGGTGAGGTGACTGGAGCCGCAGCGGCCCGCCCTTCAGGGAGAGGGACAGGTTGAGCTGGACTGTGTCGGGCAGTTGTTTCCCCGAAAGGGTGAGTTCGAATTGGGTTGGCAACGAGACGGAAAGGCGAAGCGTGTCGCTTCTGAAGCGGACGCGCAGGTTGTCTTCCGGGTGGTGCACGCTGAACTGCTGGAATGTCGGAGTCCCGTTGTTGCGATCCAGACTGAGCCCGGACAGCTCCAGGCTCCAGCTGGCCGTGCGAATGTCGGCGCTCCCTTTTGGCTGGTTCAGTCGGGCGCTGAGCCCAAAATCGCGGACGGTGAGGCGTTTCAGATCGACCGAAACCGGCAGGCTGGAACGCCCCCGGACCTGTTTCTTGTGGGCAGCTACTGGCCCGCCTGTGGTGTCTTGCTGCTGGGATGGGTTGAGGGTGAGCCACGCGTACGGTTCGTCGACGTCGACGGCGTAGATCCGGAGAACGCGGTGAAGCAGTTGCGAAAGGCTGTAACGCAGGGTGACTCGCTTTACGTGCACGGAATCGAGCGGTGTGTCAGCACCGGGTCGAGGGGCGAGGAGGCGCAGGTCTTCGATTTCGAAGCCGCGCAGCAGGTTGAAGTGGACGCGCGAGATGTGGACGGTGTAGCCGGTCTTGCTTGTGAGGAAATCGGAGAGCAGACGGCCGACTTCCTCAGGCGGGAAGCGGTGGCGCACGATGACCGTCAGGGCAGCGACGCCCACGACGGCCAGAACCAGAAAAATCGCCAGAACGCGAAGGAATGTCGTGCGCCGTCGTCCCACAAGCCTCGCTTTCCTTTGTGGACAGCAGTCGGGTGCTCTCGGTGAAGGGTGCTACTCGAGCACTGTGGGGCCGGTGATTTTGAACCCCGCGGGGAGCTTCTGGCGAAGCTCGTCGGGGCCTTCGGCGAACGCCGGGCTGATTTCGAGCGGGTAAAGCGGCGCGCCGTCGTCACCGCGCGGCACCTCTACGCCCGCTGCTTCCAGCCACTCCGCAAACACCCGCGTCAGGTCGCGCCGCGCTGTGTCGGGCGAATCCGCCCCGGTTGCGTTCTTCACCGGGCTGAATTCTTCCTCGCGTAGAACCTCCTGAAAAACGGCGCGCTCGGCGAACTGGAGGGCGTCGAAGACGAAGCGCTCGAACTTGTACGCGTTCGGTTCTTCCGGGGTTACGGGCTGTCCTTGTGCGTCCACGTGTGGCACTTTCTTGTGGGCCACGTGGTACGGCAGGCCCTCGTCGGTGGCCAGAACGCGGCGTACAAAATCCACGTTGTAGCAGTGAATGGCGATGCTGCCGGCCCAGTACTTGAGCTCTCCGCTCTCCGTGCGCGCCTCCATTTCCTCCGTGGTCAGGTCGCTGTACTCGATCACCGCGTACTTGCCGTTCAGCTTGCCAACCACACCGAGCTTCTCGTACGGGTCGCGTTTCTTGAGCACCTTGGCGCTCATCTCGGCGTTTTCCAGCACGTGGTAGCCCACGAACACGGGGTCGCAGATTTTGATCAGGGGGTTGTCCACCTGGAAATGGAACAGCACCTCCACACCGAGTTCGGCTAACTGGTCGAGAACTCCGCTTTCGGCAATGGCCTCGAACACGCCCCCGTGGCCGTTGGGACTCTCGGCAATTCGGTGTTTCTCGGCCAGCAGCAATTTGCCCTCCGGATCCAGGGCCGGGACGGTGTGCTGGACGAAGAAAAACACGCGGTTGGGGTCGAGCCCGAAGAAGTCGTGTTCCTCGAAGAAGCGTCGTGTCGCCTCGTCCGTGGCAGGGCTTGTCATGATGGCCCAGGGCGGCGTCACACCGTAGCGGCGGCCGAGTGCCCGGATCTTCTCCGCCTGGTACTGGTACAGGCTGCGCTCCGTCACCGGGCCGATCGGGAAGGTGCCCTTCGGACCAGGGTAGCCGAGCCGGGTCGCCTGCCCCCCGGCCACCAGCAGGGCTGCCACCTTTCCGCGACGCAGGGCCTCTTCGCCGGCCTCCTGCGCGCGTCGGTGCCGGGCGCGATCCTCGTCGGTGGTTGGCACCCGCACCATTTCGACGGGTTCCAGGTCGCCGCGCGGTCGTTTGCCCGAAAGGTGCTCGCGCAGCAACTGCCGAAGATGGCGAAGTAGCTCCGGTTCCAGTTTCTCGACCTGCTCGGCCAGCTCTGCGCGCTGGGCTTCGCTCAGCTCATCCCAGAAACGCAGCACGTGTTCCTGGCCGAGCTGCTGGAGCTTCTCACGGATTTTCCGAAACCGACTGTCGTTCATGCCTCAGATCCGGAATCTGGTTAGGTCTACGTTAGATTCTGGAAAGAAAGCCAAAACTGACGCGAGGCGTGTCCGCCCGGGGATCACATCCCCGGGCTAGCAAGAAAATCCGCCTCCTAAGGCAGGCTTACCTCACGCAAAGACCAGCGGCCTCTCAGCCTGAGGAGACTGCGTTCGTGAAAGGTCAGCCGCATTTTGACGTAGCAGAATTAGGGATCAGACCTGTCGCGCGAAAACGCTTGCGGCTTTCCCTTCTCTCAGGCCAGCCTCAGGGGGACTTCCCTCGCTTAAGGGTCGGGCGGGTGCCCGCGGTACCACCGGGGTGGGTACCAAGCCTGAAAACTTGCCTACGACGCCGGTTCGGCTGCCTCGCGTTCTGCCGCAGCCTTGCGTGAGGCGGCTTTGCGCTTGCTCTTCTTCTTGGCGAAGGCCACGCGCAGCACCTGTTCCACCCGGTCGACGTAGTGAAACTCGATGTCCTCGAGCACTTCCTTCGGCACTTCTTCCAGGTCCTTCTTGTTCCGCTTGGGCAGGACCACGGTGCGAATGCCGGCCCGGTGCGCGGCCAGGACCTTTTCCTTGATGCCGCCAACCGGTAGCACCTTGCCGCGCAGGGTGATTTCGCCGGTCATGGCCAGGTCGCTGCGTACAGGTCGCCCGGTGAGCAGCGACACCAAGGCGGTAACGATCGTAACGCCAGCCGACGGGCCGTCTTTCGGAATTGCCCCGGCCGGTACGTGCACGTGAATGTCGTAGCGGTCGAAGAAGCGCTCGTCGATTCGCAGGTCCAGGGCGTGGGAGCGCACCCAGGACAAAGCCGCCTGGGCCGATTCCCGCATCACGTCACCAAGCTGTCCGGTCAGAATGAGCTGTTTGGAGCCGGGCATGCGTGTGGCCTCGACGAACAGGATGTCGCCGCCGGAGGGTGTCCAGGCCAGACCCGTTGCCACGCCGGGCTCGGAGGTGCGCTCCGCAATTTCGTAGTAGTAACGCGGAGGACCCAGGTACTCCGGCACCTTGGCGTAGGTGAGGACTTCGGCAGTCGGACCCTCCAGAGCGATCTTCTTCGCCACTTTCCGGCACACGTTAGCGATTTCGCGCTCCAGGTTACGCAGCCCTGCCTCGCGCGTGTACTCGCGGATGATCCGGCGCACGGCCCGCTTCTGGAAACGCAGGTTCTCGGCCGTGAGTCCGTGCTGCTCCAGCTGGCGCGGAATCAGGTAGCGGAAGGCGATGGCCAGCTTTTCTTCCTCGGTGTAACCGGGGAGCTCCAGCACCTCCATCCGGTCGCGCAGGGCTGGCGGGATGGTGTCCAGCACGTTGGCCGTGCAAATGAACATGACCTTGGACAGGTCGAAGGGCACGTCCAGGTAGTGGTCTGTGAACGAGTTGTTCTGCTCGGGGTCCAGCACTTCGAGCAAAGCACTGGACGGGTCGCCGCGGAAGTCGGCGCCGAGCTTGTCGACCTCGTCGAGCATGAACACGGGGTTGTTGCTGCCGGCTGTGCGCAGACCGCGAATGATGCGCCCCGGCAGTGCTCCGATGTACGTGCGCCGGTGGCCGCGGATTTCGGCTTCGTCGCGCACGCCGCCGAGGGAAATGCGCACGAATTTGCGGCCCAGCGCCCGGGCAATGGACCGACCCAGCGAGGTTTTGCCCACGCCGGGTGGCCCCACGAAGGCCAGGATCGGCCCCTTCATGTCCTGCTTCAGCTTGCGGACGGCCAGAAACTCCAGGATCCGCTCCTTGACGCGCTCCAGGTCGTAGTGGTCCTCGTCGAGGATCTTCTTGGCCCGTTTGATGTCCAGATTGTCCTCGGTGGACACCGACCACGGCAGCGACACGAGCCAGTCCAAGTACGTACGCGCCACCGTGTACTCTGCTGCGCCCGGCGGCATCTTGGCAAGGCGGTCCAGCTCGCGGAGGGCCTCCTTCTCGGCTTCCTCCGGCATCTTGGCCTGCTTGATCTTTTCGCGCAGCTCCTTGATCTCGGCAGTGCGCTCGTCCTCCATGCCGAGCTCTTTCTGAATCGCTTTGAGCTGCTCGCGCAGGAAGTACTCGCGCTGGCTCTTGCTGAGCTCGGATTGCACCTGGTCCTGGATCTTCGAGCTCATTTCCAGGACCTCGAGCAGGCGGTTCAGGTGGACCACCAGTTTCTCGAGGCGCTTCTTGACGTTGAGCTCCTCGAGTAGAGCCTGCTTCTCTTCGGTGGGCAGGGTCAGGTTGCTGGCCACCAGGTCCGCCAGGCGCCCCGGGTCCGGTGTGTTCATGGCCGCCACGGAGAGCTCGTCCGGCAGGTGCGGCGACATGTTGACGACCCGCTGGAAAAGCGAGCTCACGGTGTTGGCCAGGGCGTCGAGCTCGGTGCTCGGCTCCACAATTTCCTCGAGCGGGCGCACGATCGCCTTGAAGTAGGGCTCCGTCTGGGTGACCTTGACGATCTGAATGCGCCGCATGCCCTGCACCAGGACCCGCAGGCTACCGTCCGGAAACTTGAGCATCTTCAGGACGGTTGCCACGGTTCCGTACTGGTAAATGTCGTCGGGTGTCGGGTCCTCGATCTCCGCCTGCTTTTGCGCCACAAGGCCCAGGATGCGGTCGCCGACAACGACGTCGTTGATCAACTGCACGGATTTGGGCCTGGCCACCACAAGCGGGGTGACCATGAAGGGGTAGATCACCGTGTCCCGCAGGGGCAGAATCGGCACCTCACGCGGGATTTCGGTGCGTTTGACTTCTTCTTCGCTCTTGATGCTGGTAAGGTCTTCTTCGGTCATCGTTTCCCCTGGGTTTATTCGACCTGCAGTTCGACGGTGTCCTCCGGCTCGGTCTCGGCAGGTTCCTTGGAAATGCTGATTTCCAGAACACCACGTCGGTACTGCGCTCGAATTGGGTTCGTACGGATCTCCTCCGGCAAGATGAAGACCTTTTCGAAGGGTCCGTAGGAGATTTCCATTTGCTGGTAGGTGACTGGCGTGCACGAATGCGACTCCGGTCGGTAGCCACGGACGGTGAGCCGGTCTCCCTGCAGACGCACGCTGAGCTGCTCGGGGTCCAGCCCGGCGGCCTCGATGCGGATCACCACCTCCGTGTCCGTCTCGAAGATGTCTGTGTTCGGATTCCAGCCGACATCGGTGGCCATCATCGAGAAGCCGCGAGCAATCAGCAAATCGGCGGCGTAGCTACCTCGCGGGGACGCCAGCCCGATCAGAATCCGCTTTGTACGTGTGGCCATTTGTGAACCTCCGCTGGGAACCATCACGCGGTTGTGGGTACCGCTCTTTCAACAAGCACCCGCAAGCAATGGTACAAACACGGTGCGTTCCGGGTTCCACAACCCGGTGCTGGTTCGAACTGCCTGCTCCAGGGGGCTTGATTTCGCGAGAGCCCTGAGGTACGCGGGAAATGCTCTGGAGTAGAATTGCTCCCTGCGACAACCGCTCCGTTCTCCGACGTGTGGACGCGGAGCCCCACCGAAACAGGCGGTAACAGGCTGACAAAGCCGCTGGAAACGGAAATCTACTTCTGTGGGACTATTTGCGGAAAGAATGTGCGTCCCAAGACTGCGTACAGAATTTGCTCACAAGCTAAGCGAAAAATGTGCCAGCGACTGCCGGGAGCCGAAGCTGAAGGTGCAGGGTCACGGTTGCTGGT
>JAADFT010000003.1 GCA_013152765.1 Calditrichota bacterium
TTGGCCCCACGCGCATGCCCTACGCCAGGGTGGTTGCTTTGGTCGATTTCATGGCCGAGACCCTGCCACACGTGATCGGCGCTTGATGAGACCCGGCAAAGGGGAGATGGTACAGTGGCAGACCAGAAATCGCTGGAACTCGAGACGGAAAAGGAACAGGCCGGAACGGAGCTGGGCAGCGTGACGGAGTCCAAGCATAAGGGGGAGCAGGAAGAAAAGGAGCAGGTCGGCGGGGCGACGTCAGAAGCCGAGGTGCAGGAGCGCGAGAGCAAGAGTTCCCGCAGGAAGCGCAAAAAGCTTTCGGAGGAGCTCGAAGAAAAGACCAGGCTTCTGGAGGAGAAAGAAAAAGAGCTCGAAGAGCTGCGCGACCTGTACGTGCGCAAGCTGGCGGAGTTCGACAACTACCGGAAACGCACGCAGCGGGAGTTTGTCGAACTCGTGAAGAACGCCAACGCTGACCTGATCTTGCAGCTTCTCCCGGTTGTGGACGATCTGGAGCGTTCCTTGAAAGCCGCCGAGGAGGGGACGACTCTGGAGGCCTTCGTCGAAGGCGTTCGGATGATTTACCAGAAATTCGTCGACGTGCTCTCCAAACAGGGGTTGCAGCGCATCGAGTCGGTGGGGCAGCCGTTTGATCCCCACAAGCACGAGGCGCTGATGCAGGTCGAGAAAGAAGGTGTTGAGCCGGGCACGGTGGTGGACGAGCACCAGCCCGGCTACGTGTTGAACGAACGCGTGTTGCGGCACGCTAAGGTGATTGTGAGCAAGTAGAACGGGCTCCTTTGGGGCGCCAAGTCGATGGTTGTCGATGCCAAAACGCGACTACTACGAAGTTTTAGGGGTTTCTCGCGACGCCTCGCCGGAGGAAATCAAGAAGGCCTACCGGCGTCTGGCCATGCAGTACCACCCGGACCGGAATCCCGACAGCAAGGAGGCCGAGGAGAAGTTCAAGGAGATTGCTGAGGCCTACGAAGTCCTGAAGGATCCCGCAAAGCGGCGCCGTTACGATCAGTTTGGGCACGAAGGCGTTCAGGGGGGATTCGGTGGCGGGTTCGCCGATTTTGAGTTTGATCTGGCCGACGCTCTGCGCACGTTCATGTCGGAGGGTTTTGGCGGATTTGCTGACCTTTTCGGCATGGGGCGTGAGGAGCGCGGCCGACGACAGCCTCCGCGGGGATCGGACATCCAGATTCGGTTGAAGCTGAGTCTGGAGGAGATCGCGACCGGGGTACGCAAGACCCTGAAAGTGCGCAAATACGTGCGGTGTCCGGACTGCGGCGGTACGGGTGCCAAAGCTGGCACGGGCACGCGGGTTTGTCCGGTGTGTCGCGGCGCCGGCGAGGTCCGACAGGTCTCGCGGTCGCTGTTTGGGCAGTTTGTGAACATCACCACCTGCCCGGAGTGCGGTGGTGAGGGGCGCGTGATCGAGGAAGTGTGCCCGCGGTGTCGCGGTGAAGGGCGCGTCCGGGATGAGGTCACCCTGGAAGTGGACATTCCTCCCGGTGTGGCCGAAGGAAATTACCTCACGTTGCGTGGCCAGGGTAACGCAGGGCCGCGCGGTGGCGCTCCTGGCGACGCCATCGTGGTGATCCAGGAGGAAAAGCACCCGGTTTTTGAGCGTCGGGGTGACGACCTTTACCTGGAGTTGCCGATCAGTTTTCCCGACGCTGCGCTGGGGGCCGAAGTCGAGATCCCAACGCTGGACGGGCGGGCTGTGGTCGAGGTTCGGCCGGGCACGCAGCCGGGCAAGGTGCTGAGGCTGCGCGGAAAGGGCCTGCCCCATCTGAATGGCTACGGTCGCGGGGATTTGCTTGTGAAGCTTCTGGTCTGGGTGCCGGAAAAGCTTTCGGAAAGGGATCGACATTTGCTCGAGGAACTTGGGAGGAGTCCTGACATGAAGCCCCCTGCCTCGGGCGGAAAGAGCTTGTTCGAGCGAGTGAAGGAGGCCATTCGGGGTTAGGACCGTGTTTGGTCTCACGCGGCAAGAAAAGGCCGTGCTTTACTTCCTGACAATTTCGCTGCTGGTTGGGGGAGCGCTGAATGGGCTTCGAAAGCGAGCTCTGCAGAACGCGCCCGTCGATCCTTCCGTCGCCCAGCTTCTCCGTGATGTGCGAGCAGCGGTCTCTTCGAGAACCAGCGACGCCGAGAGGAGCTCCGCCCCAGCTCGGGAAGAAGGTCACAATCTGTACCGTTTCGATTTGAACCGGGCGGGTGTGGAAGAGTTGCAAAGGCTGCCCCGGGTGGGACCGGTGATGGCCAGACGAATTGTTCAGTACCGGGACAGGGTGGGGCGGTTTACGAGCGTTGAACAGCTTCTCGAAGTGAAGGGGATCGGCCGAAAGACACTCGAACGACTTCGGCCGTACGTCTACGTAGCTCAGGGCAGGGAACCGTAACTGTAGAAGCTCGTTGGAGGCAAAATGGCGGACGACAGACCCAAGGGCTCGATCATTTACAAAATCCTGATCGTGATTTTGACGGCCGCGCTGGTGGGCACGATCCTCTACCCGAAGCACCTGTGGGAGCAGGAAAAGCGCAACACGATCCAGTGTCGCGCCAACATGGTGTCCATCATGTACGCGGAGTACACGTTTCACGACACCACAGATTCCTTCACGGCCTCGCTGGACACCCTTTCGATGGTCCTGCTCGGCGACACCACCAAGCAGCTTCTGCGCCACTACGCACGCACCGACACCGCGCTGGCGGAGCAGATCGTGAAAACCCTCAGCAAGCGCGACACCCTCGCCAAAGCCATTGCCGACACGATCAGGGAGTACGCTCGCCTGCACGACCTGGACAATCCGGCTGGGCTTGTGCTGGATTCGCTGATGACCTACCCGCAGTACCTCCCGTTTGTCGACTCGGCAGCCACCGCCAGAATTGAGCACTTCAAGGTCTGCCCAACGGTGAACCGTCCTTACATCATCACGGTGGTCGACACGTCCGTGATCAAGACGTTCAACATCCAGTGCCCGATCACCAAAGAGGACAGCCTCAAGATTGCGCAGGATTTCTGGAAGTCCAAGATCGGCGGCCTGAAGATCACCAACCACGGCAAAATCGAACACGGCGAGCTGAGCTGGAAGAAGTAGGTCCGGATCACTGGTATTTCTCGCGCGCATTCCAGGGCCAAGGTACAGGGAGGGGCCATGCCTGATCTGACAATCGGGGTTTCTCTGGGCAGGAAGCATCTGCGGCTTGTGCAGCTACGGCGCGAGGGAGGTAGTGAGGAGGTTGTACGGACCCTGGAGTTGCCAGCTCCTGAACCTCTGGACCTGGCCTTCCTGATGGACGATGCCAAACGGGCGGGGTGGCACCAGGAACTCACCACGCTGGTTGGCGATCTGCCTGCGGATGCCACGGCTGTGGTGGCCATTCCCGTCGGTTTTTGCGCGCTGCGCGTCTTTCCGGTGGATGCCGATCTCACCGAAGACGAGCTGGCCGAGCAAAGCAAGTGGGAACTGGAGCACCTGGTGCTGTCGTCTCCGGACGAGTACTACTACGGCTCCGACCGGATCCAGGCGGAAGTTGGCCTGACGGACACAGCCGTCCTGGTGGCGGTCCGCAAGTCCGTGGCGACGGCGGTTCGGGACCTGCTGTCTGGTCTGGGTCCACGGATTGTGGCCGTGGAAGCCGACATTTTTGCGGCTCAGCGGGCGTTCGAACACAACTACGATCTCGACGATTTGCACCCGACGATGCTGCTGGAGCGCAGCGGCTCCCGTTTGAACGGCGTGGTGCTGAAGCGCGGCGGTACGTTCCGGTTCCTGTCGGACTTGCTGCCGGAACTCGGCGACGACACACCCGCCAGCACGGCGGCTGAGGCATTCAGAAATGCGGCTGAGCGGCTTGCCAGAGCCCAGGGAGTTTTGGAGAGTCTGGAAGAACTGGCAGGCATTTACCTGTACGGGGATGAACAGAGCGAGGCTTTCGTCGACGCCCTGCGGGACACGTCGGAAGCACGCGTGGAAAAGCTGAATCCGTTCCGGCGGTTGCGTTTGGCGCCGGATGCCATCGACGAGCTGGTACTGGAAACGCGGCCCGAAGGATTCGCGGCCGCTGTCGGCGCTTCACTTTGGTGAGCCGGGGAGAGGGGTCGAAAGGAGACCAAGGGAGGGAGCATGGTCAAGGTAAATCTGTTGGGGTCGGAGCCTGAGGAGGAGCCCAGGCAGGAAGTGACCGAACCAGCCGAGGAGGTGGAGGAGGCGGCCGAGCGCTCCGAGATTGTTTCCGAGCCCGACGAGGGCGAATCGATGACGGCGGAGCTGGAGAGCTCCCTGGACGAAGACATCCTTGGCCACAAGCGCAGTGGCGTGCTTCCCTACGTCCTCGTTGGTCTACTCGTTGTCTTAATCGGCGTGCTTTTGTGGAAGCTCTGGCCGCACGGCAAAGAGGAAGCCGGAGGGCCAAAGCCGGGCGAAACGACCGTTGCCACCACCACTCAGCCCGCAACTGGCGAAACGGGCGCAGCCCAGCCCGCTGAAGCAACGGCTGGACAGCCTGCGGAAGCTGGCGCTGGGGCGGCGACAACGGCCGAGGCCGGTGCGGCGACGTCACCTGGTGCTGTACCTGCCGGTTCTGCCGCGATTTCGGCCATCCTGGCGCCAACGATCAACAGCGTGGCGAACGTTGGGCGCATCTTAAGCACCTCGGTTCGGGGGGCGAGCCTTGGCCTGGTGTCGCAGGCTGACGGCGAAATGGTGGTGGAGCTGCTCGGCAAGTCGGATGCGCAGCTGGAAGCGGCGCAGCAGGCCTACCTGGCGGCCTTCAACGGCGCCAAGCTCAAGCTGGTCACCAAGGACACGAAAACCGTGGAGGGCCAGACTTACCGGCGGCGCATCTTCACCGTGGCGTTACCCGCGTCGGCCCAGGTTTCCGGAGGACAAATCCGCTACCTGGAGAAGGCCGACCTGGACAAAGAACTTCGCAGGATGGTGCGCGCCAGCGGGCTTGCGCTGCGCTCCATCGAGTACGCCAAGCCCGTTGAAGAACAGCAGTTCGTGAAAACACCGATTCGACTGAAGGCGCTGGGCCGTCGCGAAGCCATCAGCAAGTTTCTGCGCAGCCTGGCGGACGCAAGGCTGAACGTGCGCATCACCAAGATCCTGCTGGTGCCGGCGGATTGGCAGAGTACGGTTAGGGATCGTTTGATGACCCTGGTTGTGGAGATGGACCTGTGCCAGCCGTTGTGAGAAACGATTGCGCTTTTCTCCTGCGGCTGCTTCGCAAGCCAAGTTGAGTTTTCAACCCGGCACCCTCTTCGGGATGTCGGGTTTTTTGTCGCCTGCGGAAGGTGCGCCGGAAGACGAACGGGCACTGCGGGACAGGTTGGACCTGAATTTTCGGGCACATGTTGGGTCTGGATCTCGTTTTCGTGAGAGGTGTTTAGCTGTGCGTGCAGCAGCGCGAGAGGCTTTCGGAACGCAGCGCCAGCGCGCCTGGTTGTCGCGGAATTTCTTGCTGCTGAGCGCTCTTCGGGCGACGGGCTGGTTCTGCTCGTGCACCCGACTGCGGTAAAGGCTTGAGGATTTGGGAGTGACGTGCGGGTAATCGCGGGATCGGCCAGAGGCACGCGTCTGACGTCGACGCGGGCACGATGGTTGCGACCGACTTCAGATCGCGCCCGGCAGGCTCTGTTCGACTGGCTCGGCGCTCGGGTTGAGGGTGCACGGGTTCTGGACCTGTTTTGCGGCACCGGAGCTCTGGGCATCGAGGCTCTCAGCCGCGGCGCCCGCGAAGCCGTGTTCGTGGACGTGCGCGAAGCAGCCCTCAAGCTCGTTCGGGAAAACCTGCGCCGCGCTCACCTCGAAGATCGCGCTCAGCTTGTCCGTGCGGACGTGCGAGGCGCTCTTGGCAGGCTGGCCCGGCAGGACGGGTTCGATCTGGTGTTTGCCGACCCACCTTACGCGGACGCGCGGGTGGTGAAAGACCTGCTGGCGTCGGTGTGGAAGGTCCTGACCCCGGGTGGTCTCCTGGTGCTGGAGCGCAGCGTTCGGACGGAGCTTCCTGAAGCTGACGCTAACGATCTGGCGCTGGACGCCGAAAAGCGGGTTGGCGAGACGGTCTTTTCGATCTTTGTGCGTCGCGAGCAGCGTGAGAGGACGACCAATGTCTGAAAGAATCGGGGTTTACCCGGGTACGTTCGATCCCATCACCAACGGGCACATCGACATCATTCGGCGAGCCACGGTACTCTTCGACAGGGTCGTGGTGGCCGTGACCACCAACCCGGCCAAACGCCCCCTCTTCGACGTTGCGGAGCGGGTGGCCATGGTCGAGGCCTGCGTGCGGGGAATCCCGGGCGTCGAGGTGGACAGCTTCGACGGCCTCCTGGTCGAGTACGCCAAGCGAATCGGTGCGACAGCCGTGATCCGGGGTCTGCGAGCCGTCAGCGATTTTGAATTCGAGTTTCAGATGGCTCTCGTGAACCGCAAGCTCAATCCCGACCTGGTCATCGTGTTCTTGATGCCCAACGAGAAGTACACGTACCTGAATTCCACGATTGTGAAAGAAGTGGCGCAATTTGGTGGCAACATCAGTTGCTTTGTACCGGAGGTAGTGGAACGCAAGCTAAAAGAGAGGTTCGGGAAGCCATGAGTTTCATCGAATCGATCCAGCAGAAGGCCAAGGCTGCAGGTAAGACGATTGTACTCCCGGAAGGGACGGAAGAACGCGTTTTCCGCGCGGCAGCGATTTTGCGCGAGCGCGGACTGGTGAAGCCGATTCTGGTCGGCAACCCGGATGAAATTCGCCAACTGGCTGGCAAAGCCGGGGTAAATCTCGACGGTGTGGAGATCGTGGATCCGGCAAACTCGCCGGATGCCGAGGCGTTTGCCCAGGAGCTCCACGCGTTGCGCAAGCACAAAGGCCTGACGATCGAACAGGCCCGCGATCTGATTCGCAACCCACTTTACTGGGGTGCCATGATGGTGCGCAAAGGGCAGGCGGACGGCAGCGTGGCGGGTTCGGTGAACACCACGGGCGACGTCCTGCGTGCGGCCATCCAGGTGATTGGCCTGGCCCCCGGCTTCAAAATCGTCTCCAGCACGTTTGAGATGGTCATGCCGGAGACGGAGAAGGTGTACACGTTTGCCGACTGCGCTGTGGTTCCGGATCCGACGGCCGAGCAACTGGCCGACATCGCGCTGGCGTCTGCGGAGACCCACCGGAAACTGGTTGGCGAAGAGCCGGTGGTGGCCATGCTTTCGTTTTCGACCAAGGGCAGCGCCTCGCACCCGATGGTGGAAAAGGTGCAGGAGGCCACGCGAATTGCCCGGGAGAAGGCGCCCGATCTGAAGCTGGACGGCGAACTGCAGGTTGACGCCGCGATTGTGGAGTCCGTCGGAAAGCGAAAGGCCCCCGACAGTCCGGTCGCTGGTCGCGCCAACGTGCTGGTATTTCCGGATCTGGATGCGGGCAACATCGGCTACAAGCTGGTCCAGAGGCTGGCTGGGGCGGAGGCGATTGGCCCGGTGATTCAGGGGCTGGCCAAGCCCGCCAACGACCTCTCGCGCGGTTGCAGCGTGGAGGACATCGTGAACGTGGCCTGCATTTGCGCAACCATGGCCTGAGGCCGATCTGCCCCGGGCGAGCGCAGGCAGCGCGGCGGGATTCGTGTTTCGAGCGGTCGGCGGGAACGTCCGGATCGGCGCCTGCTACGGACCTTGAACTGTACGGCGAAGCGTGTCGGCACCCCTCCAGGGCGGTCCCTGGCGGGGTGATGTTTTTGCGACCGGTGCGTGCGAGCTCGGCCTGCGGACGAACCGGGGTGGGTAAGCGGTGGAACAAGGTGACGAGGTGTGCATGGTACCGTCCAGGAGGATCAGGAGCGTTGAGAAATCCAAGACCCTGGCAATCACGGACAAGGCGAAGGCACTAAAACGAAAGGGGATCGACGTTGTGTCGCTGAGCGCGGGCGAGCCCGATTTTGACACGCCCGCCCACGTGAAAGAAGCGGCGATTGCAGCGATCGAAGAAGGTTTCACCAAGTACACGGCCAGCACTGGAATTCCTGAGCTGCGCCAGGCTGTTGCGGACAAGCTAAATCGGGAGGCGGGGGCGGAGTACTCCGCGGAGAACGTTCTGGTGACGTGCGGCGGAAAGCACGCCATCTTCAGCTCGGTTCTGGCCCTTTGCGATCCCGGCGACGAGGTGTTGATTGTCTCGCCGCACTGGGTCAGTTACCCGGAGATGGCCAAACTGGCGGGCGCTACTCCCAGGTTCGTACAGGTCCGGGAGGAAAACGGGTTTCACGTCGAGGCGGCCGACCTTGAAAAGGCGATTTCGCCTCGAACCAAGCTGCTGATTTTCAACAATCCGACGAACCCGACCGGCGCGGTTTACGGCCGTGAGCGGCTCGGAGAGCTCGTGAGCGTGCTGGCCCGGACGGATGCTTACGTGATTTCCGACGAGATCTACGGGAAGATCGTCTACGACGACGTGGCCTACGTGAGTTTGGCCAGTTTTCCCGAAATTCGCGACCGCGTGCTGGTGGTGGACGGGGTTTCGAAAGCCTACGCGATGACGGGCTGGCGCATCGGCTTTCTGGTCGCATCAAAACCAGTGGCAGAAGCTGTAGCGAAAGTGGTGGGGCACAGCACGTCGAACGCGACTTCGGTTTCGCAGAAGGCGGCGCTTGCCGCACTGACGGGTGATCAGAGCTGTGTGACCGAAATGAGGCAAGAGTTCGACAGGCGGCGTCGCTACGTGTGCGAGCGTTTGGCAGCGATTCCCGACGTGCGTTGCACCTTGCCCGAAGGGGCGTTCTACGTGTTTCCGGATGTCAGCGCTTACCTGGGCCAGCAGGATGGCCCTGCGGACAGCTTTGCTCTGTGCGACCGTTTGCTCGAGTCGGAGCACGTGGCTGTGGTGCCGGGCGGCGCTTTCGGGATGGAAGGGCACATCCGAATCAGCTACGCCAGCTCGATGGAGCAACTGGAGCGCGGTCTGGATCGAATTGAGGCGGGTTTGGCGGCGCTTCGGCGGGCGTAGCAGCGGTTTCGAGGGGAAAAACGCTGCTAATTTCCCGCGAGCGTCACGACGAAGCGGCGTCGAACGGAGGAACCTGCGGGTAGCCAGAGGGGGGCGTTGTACAGTGTCGCTCTGGTGGTGCCAGTGAACTTTCCTGCGTTGGATGGGTTAACAGAAAGCAAATGCTGACGATATTTTGGTGAGAAGCTGTAGACACGAGAGGACGAAGCGGAAATGCCGACGTACGTCTACCGTTGTGAGGAGTGTGGGTACACATTTGAACGGTTCGAAAGCATCAATTCGGAGCCTGTGCAGGTTTGCCCCAAGTGCGGCGCTCAGGCGCGGCGGTTGATCAGCGCCGGGGCCGGGCTGATTTTCAAAGGGAGCGGCTTTTACATCACGGATTACAAAAACAAGCACAGCTCGGGTTCGCCGGGCAAAAGTGGCGAGTCGAAGTCGACCAGCACAAGTTCGGACAAAGGGAGCGGGACGAAAGAGTGAGCGAAACCGGGGTCGGCGTGGTGGAAGCGCTGGGTTTACACGGGGACGTTGCATTCGGCGACAGGTCCCTGCACGTGCAGACGGTCTACCACGCTGAGCAGGAAAAGATCGTGAGCAGCGTGTACGACGGCGGGCGCCTGCTGGAGCGTCGGGAGCGGGACGTCAGCCCGGACTTCTCGGTGGAGGAAATCCGCGAGCGGCTGGAGGATTTCCACCGGCGGGTCACGGCGGACTACGAGATCTTGCACTACATCCAGCAGAAAATCCGCACAGTCACACACGCGCCTTCGAACAACCGCCTTGGCTTAGTGTTCCTCCGCCGTGGGCTGCACCGCGAGGCGCTGCGCGAGTTCACGCTCGCTGTGAAGCTGGATCCGGAGAAGCCGGAGTACTACGGCAACCTGGCGCGCGCCCTGCTGGCGCTCGGACGGGACGACGAAGCCCTGGTGGCGGTTCGGGAAGCGATCGAAAAGGGCCCCAACTACGCTGACCTGCACAACCTGCTTGGTCTCGTTCTTCACAAGAAGAAACAGTTTGTGGAAGCCATTCGGGCTTTCCAGGAGGCGCTGCGGCTGAACCCGCGTTACGCCGAGGCGTACCTGAACCTGGCCCGTGTGTTGCTGGCGAGCGCTCGTGAGAGCACTGCTGAAGCCGAATTGCCCCCGGTTCTCACTCGGGTGCGGAAAGCGCTCAGCTACGTGCGGGAGGCGGCTCAACTCAGCCCGGTGCTGAAAACGGAAGATGTGGAGAGGGTCTTCGAGGCCGCGCGGCTCCAGGACCTGGAGAAAGCCGAGCGCCAGATCGACGCTTTGCGGGCCAAGTTGCCCACGCGCGATCGTTTTCTGTACGATCACGAGTTCTACCTGCAATTCATGTACGGGGGCAAGGGGAAAGACGAGCAGGCAGTTGCGGCGTACGTGTCCTGGCTGCAACGTGAAATCGAGAAACATCCCGAGTTTGCGGACCTGCACAACAGCCTCGGTGTGGCTTACCTGATTCAGGCTCGTAACCTGTTCCTGAAAGCTCTGGACGAGTTCAGAGAAGCCTTACGGATCAACCCGGACTTCGCGCGCGCAGCCAAAAACCTCCGGCTGGCGCAGAACGACGGCAAGGGTTTTCTGATCCTGTTGCGGGCCGTCCTCAAGTAGCAAGGAGCCGCCAGCGGCGCTGTTGACGGTGGCCGGTTAGCTCTTCCGGTGCGCAGCAACCGGATCGGCCGGAATGGCTAACACACTGCTCCTGCCTTACACTGGCTTCACACGTGTTCCTCCCTCTTCTTCTGCTCCGGGGCAACGAGTTTGAATTTCCGACGTCCTTCCGGAACGCCCGAGACCGGGCACGGGAGACTCGCCGCAGGCCGCGGAGAAATGCGTCA
>JAADFT010000004.1 GCA_013152765.1 Calditrichota bacterium
CGCTTGCCTGAGCATCTTTTCGTCTTCCGGTGTCACAGGTGTTAGCCCGAGCGCCAGTTCCACGGCCATCCGGAACAGGGTCGGGTCGCCCGGGGGCACGGCGGCGGTGGCGCCGCGAGACAGGGTGAACCGCAACGCCCGTCCGGCGAGGCTGGGATCCTGGACCGGCACGTACCAGCACTTCTTCACCGGGCGCTGCTGGCCTTTCGGGACGCGGGACAGAGCCAGCGCTTTGATCGCCAGCACCGCGACGCCCTTTTCCCGTGCTTTCTGGATTACCTGCGGGCCGTAATTTTCCTGGAAGAACAGAACGAAATTCACGGGGAAGAGGACGGTGTCGAAGTCAAAACGGTCGAGAGCGGCCAAGGCCGCCTTCACCGAGTGGGCCGAAAAACCGATGTGGCGGATCTTGCCCTCTTTCTTCGCCTTTACGAATGTTTCAGCGGCTCCCTTCGGGCCGAAGATTTTCTCCACGTCATCCATCGAGCTGAGGGCGTGGAACTGGTAGAGGTCCAGGTGGTCTGTGTGCAGACGCTTCAACGAGTTGTGCAGTTCTTTCTCGGATCCAGCCTGGTCCCGTTCCAGCGTCTTGCAAGCCAGGAAAATCTTGTCGCGCTTGCCTTTCAGGGCGTTGCCCATCACAATCTCGGCATTCCCGTAGCTTGGCGCCACATCGAAGTAATTCAGCCCGAGTTCGAGCACCTCGTCCACAAGCCGGTTGGCTTCCTGCTGCGGCATGCCGTCCAGGACTACTCCTCCGAGACCGACTACCGAGATCTTCCTGCCCGTTCTGCCGAGCTCCCGCTTCGGAAGCATTTTCTCAGCCCCTGCGTTTGTGTTGATCACCGATTTCCCCAGGAGTGACGGGGCGGCAAACCCCAGCCCGAGAGCTGTACCAGCTTTGAGGAATTCCCGTCTCTTCATGGCTCCCTCCTTTGCTGGCCGAATGTTCCCTGAACCGCTTCGGTACAATGTCCGGGATTCTGGCGAGGAAATCAAGCGGAAAAGAAGGTAGTGTGAGGTTTCTCAGCTGACGGCCGAAGCTCCCACTGTTCAAGCTTGGGCATTGCTCAGGGGCCCCAGCCTCGCTGGCAGGTTCGCCGATCTTTTTGCTGGCCGATGCCTCCCCTTGCTGCAGAAGAGGTTTGGGACGTCCCATTCACAAAACCAGTTGCGTCGCGTGTGCGGTGTGCCTAACTTTCGCCGGAGCTTGGCTGAGCTGCAGAATCCAGGGAGGGCTGAGACATGAAGCGAAAACGGATCCTGACCGGACTGGTGGTGGCGCTGGTTCTGGCGGGTGCTTTCGAAGCAGAAGCGGGCCCTGACTCTCTTGTGCTGTACTACCGGCATCCGGCCGTGTACTGGGAGGAGGCGCTTCCGTTAGGCAACGGAAGCCTGGGGGCCATGCTTTTCGGTGCAGTCGGCACGGAGCACCTGCAACTGAACTTCGACGAGCTGTGGTCCGGCGGTCCTCGTAACTGGAACAATCCCGAGGCTCGAAAGCTGCTCCCTAAAGTGCGCAAGTTGATTTTCGAGGGGAAGTTCGTCGAGGCGTACAAGCTTTGCCGCGGCATGCAGGGGCCGTACACCGAAAGCTACGAGCCGCTCGGGGATCTCTGGATCACCTTCGACCACGGCGACCGCGGCTGGAGGTACCGTCGTGAGCTGGATCTGAAAACTGTCGCCACGGTTCGGTACAGGATCGGCGACGTCACCTACACGCGGCAGGTCCTGACCAGCTACCCCGACAGCGTGCTGGCCATTCGGCTTACTGCAGACCGACCGGGTATGCTCAGCTTCACCCTGTACCTGACCAGCCCACTGCGCCACAGGTCGTTTCTGGAGGGGCAAATCTACGGCATTCACGGGCGTGCCCCCAGTCACGTCGGCCCGGCCCACGGGGACGAAACCACGCCAGTCGTCTACGCTGAGGCCGACACGGGCAACGGCATGTGGTTCCGCTGTGGTGTGCGGGTGCTGCCAGAAGGCGGGAAAATGTGGCTCGACGGGGACGGCGTACACGTTCGCAACGCGGACGCAGCGACCGTCCTGCTGGCTGCGGCTACGAGCTTCAACGGCTACGACAAGGTGCCCACAACCCAGGGCAAAAACCCGGCACCGATTGTAAGGCGCGTGCTGGAGCGAGCCGCTTCCCGTAGCTGGTCCAGTTTGCTTACCCGGCACGTACAGGACTACAAAACGCTGTTCGACCGGGTTTCCCTGGAGCTGGGGAGCTCTGCCGCAAAACAGGACATGCCCACTGACCAGCGGCTTGTGAAGCTGGGCGCAAACGACCCCGACCTGGTTGAGACGCTTTTCCAGTTTGGGCGTTACCTGCTGATTGCCAGCTCACGACCCGGAACGCAGCCGGCCAATCTGCAGGGAATCTGGAACCACTGGGTTCGTCCGCCGTGGAGCTCCAACTACACCATCAACATCAACACGGAGATGAACTACTGGCCTGCGGAGGTCTGCAACCTGAGCGAGTGTCACGAGCCGCTCTTCGACATGGTGGCTGCTCTGGCCAAGAACGGTCGCGAGACGGCGCGGGTGAACTACGGCTGTCGCGGCTGGGTAGCCCACCACAACACGGATCTCTGGCGCCAGACGGCTCCAGTCGGCGACTTCGGCAAAGGCGACCCGCGCTGGGCCATGTGGCCAATGGGCGGTGTGTGGCTCAGTCGCCACCTCTGGGAACACTACGCTTTCAGCGGCGACACCACGTTTCTGCGAGATCGTGCTTACCCGATCCTCAAGAGCGCAGCGCAGTTCTGCCTGGATTGGCTCGTAGACGACGGTCACGGCCACCTCGTCACGGCGCCGTCCACCTCGCCGGAGCACGCTTTCATTTTGCCGGACGGTCGAAAGAGCGCCGTCTGCTACGCCACCACAGCCGACATGGCTTTGATTTGGGACCTGTTCACCAATGTTGCGGAAGCAGCTGAGGTGCTTGGTTGCGACCCGGCTTTTCGCGATTCGGTTCTGCAGGCGCGCTCCAAACTGTACCCGCCCCCGATTGGCAAGGATGGGCGTTTGTTGGAATGGCCGGAAGAGTGGCAGGACGAAGATCCGCACCACCGGCATCAATCGCACCTCATTGGCCTGCATCCGGGAAGGCAGATTACCAAATGGGGTACGCCCGAATTGTTCGAGGCGGCCCGTAA
>JAADFT010000005.1 GCA_013152765.1 Calditrichota bacterium
CGACAACAGCGTTCAAACGATCGGATTAAGGAGAGTCTGGATCGTCGGCACAATACTCTAGTGCAGAAGGAGCACGAGCTACGATGCGAGTGGTCCGAGTGGGTGGACACACAGGCGGCTCAGAGAAATGAGCCGACCCGTAGCACAGAGAGAGTGGAGGGTCCAAATACGGCCCAGAGCCGGAATGAAGAGCCATTACCCAGGCATCAACAGGAAGGAGACCTCGCGGAAGAGGTGTACCGGAGAGGAGTGGGTAATGCACACGGACAACTGATACGTGAAACGACGTTCGGGGTATGTAACCTCGCGGACACAGTATTGGATGGTCGCCGCATTAGTCCTGAGGAGAGGACATTACTGGCCCAGAACCCAGCACTGGCAGATCTGTATACAGATTACAGCGCGCAGGACGGAGGGACAGCGTTTGCAGCCTACTCGCGCGATAAAGCCTTGTGTGTTACGCACATCGCTGAGGTAGAAGTGACGGGGGCGGCACGAATGGCTCCGGCTATAACGAAGCCATTTGACGGCAAGGTATCCACTTGGGAAGTATGGTGGAGAGGATTTTGCCTGGACATGCGTGCAAACCGATGGTCGCAAGCTCAAGCTCTCGGGAGGTTGCTCACTTTGTTGAACAACGGCCCGGGACAGGGGTGCGTGGACACATGGGCACAGAGAGGTGGGTCGGAACTGCATCAGTTACTACCTCTCCTGTCATTCCGTTTCAAGGCGCGGGATGAGTTAGCTGCCTGGAACGCATGGCAGAAACGGATTCAAACCCCTAAGGACGGGTCGTATAATATATACGGACTACAGCTGCAGACGGAAGGCCGTGCAGCAGGCCGCGGGACCGGTATGAGTGACAAGCTGATCGAACGACATATTGTCGAACAATTTGCAATGACACTCCGGGAGCCGGGAGAGCAGAAAGCGGCAATGCGGGCGTTGATACCAGGGGTATCTACGTTGGACGATTTGTTTGTCGCGGTGGAGGCTCATCGTGTCAAAACACAACGGTTACAGGCGTCTGGGGGGGCGATTGCGGCAGTGCAACTAGTGAGTCCGGACACAGACACAGAGGAGGAAGCAGCGGTAGTGGCTGCCTATTCAGGGTACGTGGCGAAGGACAAGGATTTCCGCCGTCAACGTACAGACGCCCCTAAGTTCGGGGAACGATATGCACTCGCAAGAGACATTGCGAAGGAGGTGGTGCATCAGTCCGGGAAGGACAAACCCGTAGAGAAAGATTCTACACAGGCCGCACCGAGAGATAGGAAGTGGCAACAGGCGGAGCAGGGACCGCCACAATTTGACATGCGGCACGTCAGGTGTTACCGTTGTCATAATTACGGGCATTACGCAAGGGCGTGCCCGAATTATCAACGAGACACAGGACGTGGTGATGGCAATAGGAGAAATCCACCTGCGAACTTGAAACACCACGGTAATGCGGGGGTGAATCAAGGACGCGCGGGAAACGTGTAGGGTTGGACGCGGTGGGCTCAGGCCCAACCCTACTGGTTAGCCCAAACACCACCTCAGCGAGGAGTGTGTCGGAACATGGGAAATCCGGTTCGAACGAGGTTCTTGACTGTACAGCAGGGACGGCGAAATCGGAGATCGCTACTGATGAGAGAGTCTCAGTAGGGCAGATTCTATGGGATGGTATGACACGCATTGCGTCGATTACTGAAGCACCTGCGGATCGTTGTATGCAATACATCATCTCGCGACAAGGGTGTGATTTGTCCCTCCCCACGGGAAGACAGCTGTTCGCTGATTCCACTTCCGCGGTTTTGGCCGGGAAGAGGTGGTACCTCAGAGTCGTAGTACTGGGGGTGACCGGATACTTCTTAGTAGACAGCGGCGCTGCCGTGACTTGCGTTGGAAAGAAGTTTTTCGATCGCCTGGATGGAGAGAAGGCCATGCTCGCTTCGCGAGTGAGACCCATCTCTGTTACCGGCGCGGCTATGAAACAGTATGGACAGGCCATTTTGTCACTAAACGTCAACGGGCGCGTGTACCACTACCCGCCGACGATAAGTGACATAACGGAGGATGGTATCCTAGGAGCGGACTTCCTAAGTTTTTTCAAGTGCACCCTGAGTGCTACGGGGGAACTATACGTGGAAGAGCCGTTTCAACAGAGGATGCAATGCGAGCTTCGTAGAGACAGCGGAGGTGTAGCCTGCGTGGCACGAACCACTCGCATTCCTCCGTATAGTATCTGTGATGTACAGATTGGAGCAGTAGGCACGGGTTTCGTAAGCAGTTGCTTATTTGAACCCGACCGAAGATCCTTAGAAAAAACTGGCTTGAAATCGTCCAGTGCTTTAGTATACGCGGTTTCGGAAGCAGTAATCCCCGTACGGAATTCGTCACCTTACCCAGTATTACTCGCGCGAGGTACGCGGTTAGGGAGTATGGAAACAGTGACAGATTTCGGGGTAGTGAGCGGTGAAAGCGCACGGGCAGAGTTGGCAAAACTACGCCCGGCCCCAACACAGGGGGTGCGCGAAGACAGCGCGCGGGTGGAGCCTACAAAACTACGCCCGGCCCCAACACAGGGGGTGCACGAAGACAGCGCGCGGGTGGAGCCTACAAAACTCCCGGGCCCAGCACTGGGGACTCGCGGAGACGGAGCGCGGGTGGAGGCTACAGAACTACGCCCGGGCCCAGCACTGGGGACTCGCGGAGACAGTGCGCGGTCAGGGACGGTCAAACTAGAGACGGCTACACCGCTAGCAGTACGCGGAGACCAAGCGGTGGGGAGTATAAATAGCGTGCGGGCGGGGTCAGTAGAACTAGACCCGGGTGCAGCGCTAGCGGTATTTCACAACCCCGAGGGGGTGTCGGAAGGCAGCATGCGGGCGGGACTAGCGAAACTAGACTCGGCCACATCGCTGGAAGGACTGCGCGAAACATCAGGCGTAGCAGACGCTAGCGGGTATAACGTGCAGCAGGAGTTACCCCTACAAAACGCCACCGCACCGCTACATACGAGGGGGGACGGAGTTGGATGCGTGACATTTGAAACCGGCAATGCAGATTCGACAGAACTGCAGGGAGAGTCGGAACAAGTGCATTCCTTACCAGGGTATTTAATGCCACTGGTGAGCGGATCCGATGTTGACCCCAGTGAAGCGGAAGGAATTACAGAATTTCTCCGCAGCAACGTGATGGTATTTGCGGCGCCAGGAAAGGCTTTGGGCTGGACAGACGTCGTCAAACACCAAATCGAGACGGAAGGGGGGAGACCGTTCCGGATTCCATACCGAAGATTCATGCATTCTAAGAAGGACGCATTGGAGTCAGAAGTACAGAAGTTGCGAGAGGCAGGAATAATCCGCGATAGCAATTCGCCTTGGAGTTCACCAGTACACTTGGTGAAAAAGAAGGACGGTACGATTCGCTTCTGTATAGATTACAAGAAGTTGAATAGTATGACAAGGAAAAATGCTTACCCACTCCCGAGGATAGATGAATCACTGGAGAGCTTAGGTGGAAATACCTGGTTCTGCACGTTGGATTTACAATCGGGATACCACCAAGTGGCGATGGAGGAGGCGGATATTCCGAAGACGGCGTTTTCTACCCATCTAGGACTATTTGAGTGGAATGTGATGCCGTTCGGATTATGCAACGCACCGGCGACCTTTGAGAAGATGATGTCGGATATGTTACACGGGTTACTTTGGTACACGTGTTTAGTATATCTGGATGATATAATTGTCTTCGGGAAAACTTTGGCCGAGTGCAGGACTCGACTACAAGCAGTGTTTGACAGACTGAATGGTTACGGGCTAAAACTCAAACCGTCGAAATGTCACCTGTTTAAGCGGGAGATCAAGTATCTGGGACGGCTGGTTAGTGCGGAAGGCATTAAGACCGACCCAGAGAAAATTCAAGCCGTAGCGGAGTGGCCGAAGCCAGTTAACGTAGCGGAGACGAGATCCTTTCTAGGATTTTTGTCCTACTACCGCGACTTTATACCGGACTTCGCGCGTATAGCTGAACCACTGCAGCGGCTAGTGGTAACGAAGAAGTGCTTTGTTTTTAAATGGAGCACGGAACAAGACACGGCGTTTGAATTGCTGAAGAGTAAATTCATAAATACGCCCGTACTTCGATACCCACGTAGGACGGGAAAGTTCATCCTGGATACAGATGCCTCAGGGTTCGCCATCTCGGGCGTACTGAGTCAGGAACAGGATGGAGTAGAAGTGCCGTTGTCGTTTGCGAGCAACACACTTAATAAAGCGCAGAGGAATTATTGTACGACTAAGCGTGAATGTTTAGCAATATTCGTGTACTTTAAAAAGTGGAAACACTTCCTCTGTGGATCGGACTTCGTCATTCGTACGGATCATCATTCCCTAACCTGGCTGCTGAATTTTAAGGAGGCGGAAGGAATGATGGGCCGATGGATTGCCACCCTTTCGGAATTTGGAGTGGAGAATTCCAAAATCATCCACCGGAAGGGAATTCACCACATAAACGCGGATGCGCTAAGTAGGATTCCAGTACGGCGTTGTAAACGCGAGGACTGTGATGACTGCGGGGCACACCAGTGCGTGGTCGCGGCAGTGGCAGCGACCGAGGTGTGGTTAGAAGACGTGGGATTGAAGTGGACGAGCTGTGACGTTATAGACGCACAGGCGGCGGACCCGTCGATAAAACGCTTATACGACTGGGTCAAAACCGACTCAAAACCGACTAAGGAACAGATGTCGGTGGAAAATAAGGAGACCCGCAAGCTTATTAACCAGTGGAATAATCTGGAGATAAGAGACGGAGTACTGTGTAGATGGAAGGTGGTGGATTCAAACTCCAAGGGTCGGCTACAAATTATAATTCCATTCAGCTTGCGAGACGATGTGTTGTATTTTTGTCATGGACAGAAATGTGCTACGCACTTTGGGAAGGACCGAACGACACAAACTCTGACGAGCAGATTCTACTGGCCAGGAATCACCGCAGACATTGAGCGTTGGTTAAAATCATGCTCGCAGTGTCAGATGGTAAAACCGGGCGTGGGCGTTGCAAAACTCCCACTGACCCAAGAACTGTCAGGCCACAGGTGGTCACGAATCGCGTGTGACTTCGTGTCGGGTTTTGTAAAAACCGACCGGGGCAACGTGGTGATGATGGTAGTACAGGACTATTTTACCAAATACGTCCAGGTCTACCCTCTACCGGACCATACTGCTACTACGGCAGCGCAAGCGTTGGTGGATAATTGGATTTTACTATTCGGAGCTCCAGTCAGGATTCATTCAGACCAGGGGCGAGAATTCGAATCGGGAATTTTCCAGGCTACGCTGCGCTTGCTGGGAGTAAAGAAGACGAGGACGAATCCATACTGCCCTCAGAGCGATGGCATGGTGGAACGCTTCAACCGTACGTTGATTGCGGCGTTGGCGTGTACGGTGGACGAATTCCAATCGGACTGGGACCTACAAGTGAAGTTTGTAGCGCACGCGTACAATTGTACGGTGCATAGCAGTACGAATATGTCACCGAACAAGCTAGTCTTCGGAGAGGATATACGCTTGGCAATAGACCTACAATACGGGGTCGTTGATGCGTTAACAATAAACCCGTGCGGGATTGTATTTGTGCGTTGGTTGGAACATTGTTTTCACCACGCATACTCGGTAGTACGGGACTCCGCGGGTAGAGCAGCGGAGACTCAGAAGACGGGCTATGGCCCGGCGAGCTGGCGAAAGTTCAAAGTAGGGGAGTCGGTGGTTCGCTACCATACTCCACTCGCGAGAGTAAAGCTAGCGCGCAACTGGGACGGCCCGTTTGTCATCACGGAGGTAGTGTCGGACACTACAGTGATCATGAAGGGGCAAGACGGGAAGTTTAGGAAATCCAACGTGCGGAGATTGAAACATTTTGTTTTGAGACCGACTGCGGATAACCCACCCGTGGAATGGATTGATGGGACGGAAGGCGATGGTCCTAGACCCGAGAGGGTCGAGCCAGGGACAATAGACGTTAGGTCCCAGAGCTTTACACCAGCGGATACAACTTCGCAAGGCGGACAGCGACCGGGCAATAGGCACGGGCTCGCTAGGAAACGGGGGAGACCGAAAGGTTCGCGGAATAAGAAACAGCGAAAGAAAAATGACAATTCCCCAGCGAAGGCATTCGGTGGTGTAGTAAAGCCGACTCCGGCAGTAACAAAGAGACAGGATCTCCCGGTGAGGAGATCTACCCGTCTCACGTTACACGTTGGATAATCACGGCCGGGTGCCCCTCTAGCCATAGCGGAGGGCACCCTGGTGTTTGAGTCTCGACGTGCGGTGATAACACACCGCACGGTACACAACGAGTAAGCGTGACAACGCAAGGCCGAGTTCAAAACCGAAGGACCCAGGACAGCTTGTATGATCTCCGGAGGATACGGGAGTGCTAACGATTGGGCAGTGTTCAAGAACGAATGCTGTAATACTCCTACAATGCCGTGCGGGTGATTACTCTGCTTTGTTTACCTTTGGGTGGCGAGGGAAGCCGGGCGGTGCACGCCAAATATGGACCGCGCTGACTGGAATACGGGTCAGGCTTCGCGTAAGCACACGGACCAATCAGCGCGCGACCAGCTGATAGAATGAGGTCAGAGTTGCAATCTATGAATTCGCGGTTAGCGAGGCAAGGGAGTTGCGACGACTGACCCCAAGAGTCAGTCCCTGTCACCGTTTCGCGGCAACAGGGTACGGGAGCTCAATTCCGAAAGGTTTTGAGACGATTTAACGTAGATTTTGTACGAATACCACCTAGGTGGTTACAAAAAAAGCGTCTGACTGTCTGCTCTCCCTTGAGGAGGTGAGAGGCGGTCAGTTAACCTTCGGGTTAACCCCAGGGGGGTCAGAAAGGTGTGTGATTGAGTTTACTCTCACACACTAAGTATGGCCGCCATGCCACCAGGCACCCCCGCGCATGCGCGAGCTGACCCCGATTTATCGGAGGACGCTCTGCTAGCCGGGGAGGTTGAGTCAGCCGAGCTGACTGAGGAGCAGTGCACGGCGCTGCTGAGTCCCGTGGACGGGGGCACGGAGACCCCTATGGAGGTCTGTGCACCAGACGCGGCGACTGGGATAGATTCCCAAACTCCACTCGCGGGAGCCTCGATATCCTTTTCGGATATTGACCCGTCGGAGATGGAGCAGTTTAGGCGCTTCAAACTGATGATGAGTTTGGACTCGGGCGCGCAACGGCTAACACCCGTTGAGGAAGGTGTACAGGCCATACACGCTATGTCGGCAACGATTGTGCGTCGGTCTCAGCCTACCACAGTAGCAGGCGTAGTGCCGCTTTCCCCGTCGAGGACGAAGGACTCCGGGAAAGGCCACAAGCCTTCGCAGCCGGTAGCCTCGCAACCCACGGGTTCGCAGGGCGCTGGCTCGCGTAAACACCCACCGACGGTGACCGCCAGCGAGCCGAGGGCAAAAGTACCAGCAATGGGAAGCCGCTCCGACGTGTTGGCGAGTAAGACTGTTTCGCGGAGAAAGCACTCCGAGCGAACTAGCCCGCGCAGGGCTAGCCCTCGGAGAAAGCACTCCGAGGTTAAAAGCCCCGTGAGGAGCAGTCCACGCCGGAAGCATTCCGAAGCCGCTAGTCCACGACGGGCTAGCCCGCGGAGGATTACTCCGCCGCTCCCCACCCGCGAGGAGCGGAAGAAGGAAGATAAGGTGGTCTACAGTTCTGTAGACTACCGCTACTTCCATAAGGACGGGACGAAGCGGAAGGTGCCGGAGCTTGATGACTCCCCACCGCGGCGGTCTCCTAGGAAAACCGCCAAACGCTCGTCGTCGAGATCTCGGCCGAAGTCAAAGCCGGTCGTCTCATCTTCTGCCGAATCCTCCGCTAACGAGGGAGGCGACAGCAGGGGAGAGGGCGACGTCACCGACGCGGACGACCCGGTAGCCACCGGATGCAGAGCAGCAATGCTACTGGCCCTCACTAAGCAGGGCATAATTCACCCGGACTTGGGCTATACGTTAGACCAGCCCGAGGAGGACGAAGCCAGCGAGTGGATTGTACGCTCACGCGGAGGCGGTCCAGTGAAGCTAGCAAAATCCATTCAAGGGATTAATGCAGGCGTCACGGTGACCCACGTGTGTCGTGAATTCAACGACCCGCCCGCTCCCGCGGTCGATTTCAACGACTTCCTGATACATCGGGGAAAATCATGGAACCGGCTAGTGCTCCCAGGCCCAGTGGGAGGGGAACACAACGTGTCGGACGATGAGGCCTGGTGCGACGACCACGTGCAGCCGCTGCAGTGGTACGTCGAACACCTGGACGCTTTGATGTATCAAACGGAGTTCCAGTCGGCTTACACCAAGTCGGAAGTGGCTGCCCTGAAGTTGGTACGCAGGGTCTTCCGACCGGGACAGACTTGTCTGTTCTGCGACGACCACACGGTTGCCGGTCTGGATGCGAGCAAGCTTTTCCTTCGTTGGAGGCAGTTAGCTCGCCACATCGTGGAGAACCATCTCCGCGAAATCCCTACCTGGGATTGCGTTCGTCCATCGAACGCCAACCTCGCGAAGGCTCGCTGTCCGACTTTTAAGTCGAAGGGCAAGTTTTACACGACAAAGCGCCGCGGAGCCATGGTGAGACATTTGCTCTCCCACGGCGTGAGCGGACACTCACGGAGCATCCTGCCGGCGATTACGGACGCGCGACGCGCCTTCTGGAATCGCTTCGACAAGAGTAAACGCATGGTTGTGTTTACCATGGTGCCCCGTCGCGTACAGTTGGGACATGGAACCCTGGTGATTCCATACGGATTTCGCCTTATGGCTCAATCCCTGTACGCGCCCAAGGAGGACGAGATCCGGAGGCACAGGAACCTGCACCAACAGTTCCGACGTGGCAAGCCAGTGAGGATGCCACAGACTCCGGCTGGGAGGCGAGTAACTCGTGCGAAGCAAGTTCTCCTCCGCTCTTCAAAGAAGCGCGGGGAAGAGCTAGCTAAGGAGGAGCGAAGCGCCCAGGCTGGGAAGGAGGTGAAGAAGGGAAAAGGGAAATCTTCGGAGAGTACCTCAGTACCTGCGGAACCTGCAGCCCCCGCACCGGTGACGAACACGGCGAAGGGAGTGGCAGAATGGCCCACCCTCCTGCCGTCCGCACCGGCCAAGAAGAAGAAGAGGAGCCGACCGAACCGCCGCAGGTCACGGTCGGTGACGACTACTTCGACGTCGGATACGACGCCAAACCGTCCGAAGAAGGACTTGCAGGACCCCGAGTGGCAGGGTTCTCTAACCAGCCTGGGAAAGGTCCCCAGGAGGGTCTCCGCTACCGTGGTCACAGGGGAACCAGTGGCGAGCGGGAGTGGAGTGGTCCCGACGGTACCTCCGAAGACGTCAAGCGACACTGCGAGAGCAGGACGCTCGACGCTGGAGAGAGACCACGCCGGAGGAAACTACACGAAGGTTCGCATTGTGAACCAGGACGCGTGTATCGACCTCACGAAGCTGGTGACGGCGTTGGACGCCGACCATGCTGTCCGCGCAACGGAGAAGATTCGTTCGTGTGTTGAGAGCCTAGTGGACGTCTTTATTGACGACTACCAGGACTCCACGCAACGGTCGATGAACCTTGCGGAGGAGAAGTTGTCGTCGTCACGAGGTGACTTGGAGACGGCACAGTCCAGGGAGATTGCAATCCTCAAGAATCAAGTGCTCTTCTGGCAGAACCGCCATAGAGAGAGCAACGAGGAGGTCGCGATGGCGGAGATGCACTTCGAAGCCAACTTCGGTCACAAGTTTCGTGGCTGGGACGGCTCGCTCGCGGCGCTGGACTTCAGCAGATTTTCTGTTGAAGACCGCCTGCGGGGAGTGCCACTGCCCTACCTGGACGCGATACGGAAGGTGAAAGCCGTATCGGAGACACGACGGTCACCAACTCGGGAGCGAGGGAGATCACAATCTCCGCACCCAGGGCCGTCGTTGGAGAGCTTGGCTCTCAACAGCCCGAGGCTGCCAGTCGCGGCGCCGCCACCTGACGCGGATGTCGTGATGAAGGATTCGGGCTCGGGGGATAGGACGCAACCATAAATCCCCCCGGGCCGCGCAAAACCTTGCGGGGCCACAACGGTGCGAGGACTAACTAGCCTCGCATGGTCGCTGTAGGCGTGGTATGAATGTGAGACTTCACAATAGCCTCACACTCCCCCTACAGCGTGGTTCAAATGAACCACCACCCGGTTTATGAAAATAGGCCGAGGCGGATAGAACTGTTGTTCATAAAGAACCGGTTCATGCCTTGCAACTCCGCTCACGCGTTGAGTAGCGAGGCTCCGCTGCCGGACCGAGTAGTAGCTAAAACTACGACCGGGCCGGCTACAACACCCCGTGCCGCGGAGAGGAAGCGCACGGCCGGGGACGGCGGAAGGATTCTTAAGGAGTATCGTTCCGACTACCGTTAGCAGCGTCGCACGAACAAGAGGACGAGAACTACTCGTCCCGAACGTCGACGCAGGGGCGACTAGAGTCAGAAGTTCTACGCCGGGAACTTCGCTTCACCCCAAGTCGCCCCACGCTCCCACCACGACGGAGGATTCCGTACGGCACCCGCCGTCACCAGGTAAGTGCTGTTCCGTTTCTCCATGTTTGGACCCGCGGTCAGGTGCCCTAGTCCCGGTGTAGTGAGCAGGGGGAGTGGCATAGCCCTCCCGCACCGTACACACCTTCGGTGTTTGCTCGCTACCCGGGATCGCCGCTACACGTATGTGTTTTTATGTTATTAGCTTTGCGCGGCGGGCCGCGGGAGTGTCTCGGTAGACGAGACACTGTGACGGTCAGCACGGTGGCGGTGGGAACACACTATAGGTGCACCACTCACCATCGACACCCGGCTGATGATTCGTCCTTATTGACGACTACACATCGGGATCACTGTATATACTTACACTGTTTACAATTATATTTATCTCGATGTGTAGAAGACACGAGTGGCGGCTCTCTCCGTCTCATCTAGTCGGGCCGTTGGGTACCGTGAGTCTTTGTTCTACGACATATAAGGCTTAACCTTTTCTTAGGTCAGCCGGGGTTCGTATGTCGTACGGTCCGGGGGCGACCGGGGCTGAACTGAGTAGGTTTCGGGGACCTCTGGACTCGTGCGACAGCGTTCCCCGTTTTTACGCAATAACTTTTGTTATATTTTATGCTGGCCTAGGGAGCTGAAGTTATACTCCCCTTTGTGTAAAAGGTTCCCGGGGCTAATGCCTACTCCTTGTTCTTGATCGCCGGGGCACGGGGTTCGGCCACTTCGTGGTACGACCCCGGGCTCCCGTCTGGGGGGGCAGTGTGGCGGAGTAGATACTCATTCGCCGTGAAGGCGCGCGCATTGGCCTCCGTTAACCTGTGTGTGCAGGTAACGAAGGACGCGACGTTAATGCAGTGCTTCTACCCCAGGTGGTGGCACCGACTTAACCGCGGTGTACCGAAGCCTGCCAGCCAGGCCGCTTCGGACACCGTAGTCGTGATCCCCTAGACCTTTCATAAGAGCTCGTGGGTGCTAGCTTCGGGTCGGACCCATCGGGTCTCTGTCGGTGAGTGAGGAATAAAACTAATCCAAAGCAGTTCGGGTTGGTCTTGTTTCCTTTGCAGAGCGAACTAATTCAGTAGTGAGACGGACCTAGCGTCCGCCTACATTTGGTGCCGTGAACCAGTCACTACTCGAGTTGGCGAGCCTTGCAGCTCAACCCGGCAGGGTCCCACATCTCCCCGCAAGGGTGAGGTGAGTGGGACACTCGGCCAACCGTAACGACAGAAATGTCGGAGCGGCAAACCCCCGCAAGGGGAGTAGTGCCTTCGGGCAGTGGAACCGCCGGTTCCGCCGCAGCACATGCGGCTCTCCTGGTCCTCCAGGAGCAGGCTACCAGAGGGGAGAGAGAAACGATGTTCCTGGAACAGGCGTCTCTCGCTTCCGAGGCTAGTCTGCCAGAACGTCTAGCGGAGCTAGATGACGAAGACGTCAGGACTACTACGCGCGAGTCGAGACGTCAACGTGGATTGTCCCCGGAACGACTGCAACGACCGACTGGAGCTGCACGAAGCAGGTTGGTGGAAGCCATCGAGGAACGGGACGTGGACGCGACAACGATAGTACGGAGAGATCCGGAACACGTTGGAGCAAGTTCCACAACTTCGCACGGAAGACGGACAACACAGCACGCAGCTGCGGAGACCGCGTCATGCGAGGAGGATTCGGCGTCTAGCAATGGGAGCTACGCCGTTTCCAAAACTACGACCGGACCGGGGCCTCCCAGGGTACCGAGGCGAGGACTGGACGTCGTGAGCGGCACACAGAGCTGTCGCGATGCGGTTGAGGAGGATTTCAACCCCGCACTAGGACGACTGGACCAGTCGCGAATCCTAGCGAGGGGTTTCGCTGGGAGTACTCCGAACTTTCCGATGAAAGGAGCTGCAGCCCGCCGCTTGAGCGAAGTTATCGCGAGGATGGGAGCAGAGATGTCGCAAGCGGAGGAGAGACATTCTACAGTATCCATACCGGGTGCGGTGGAAGACTCCCTGCGAGACGTGAGGCCTCTAGATGCGGCGAGGTTACGAGCGGTGGCTTTACTGGACCGTACGCCGATAGGAGGACGAAGCAGTAATGCTTCGGAGAGCACGCGGCAGAGCCAGTCGCGGTTGGAGAGGGTCCTCGCGCAGGGGAAACTACGCGAGAGACTTCTCGAGGACACAGAGCGGACCGAAGCTACGGAGTTTGCAGAAATGCTAGCCGGTAGAAAGGGACGCCGCAGTGATGTCCTAGCAGGTGGGAGCAGGCGGAAGGGACTGCTACACGCTGTGAAACCTGGACCCGTGGCACATTCTACGTTTGTGCCCGCGAGAGTAACAGAGGACGAGGACACTGAAGCAGAGGAGGAGGCGGCGGTGACGATGGTTCGTAAACCAGCATCACGTCGCAAGAATTCGCCGGCGAATAAAGTCCAGCCGGCGGGCAATCAACGCCGACAGCAGGACAAGGCAGCGGAGATGCGAAGCTACCAGGATTACCGTCGCTTGTGCGAACTGGAATCCTGGAAGCAGGAGCGAGAGGACGAATTCGCCTCAGAACGCGAAGGGTTGGAACGAACGAGACTCGCCGACGAGGACCGGGCGTTACAACGCAAACGGGATATGGAGGCGGAGTACAACCAACTCCGAGAGGACCTCGTGAATCGACGGACCGAGCTACAAAAGGAGCAAGGAGCCTTCGAAGAGATGCGTCTAGAACTGACGACGACGCTGGATGCCCAAGAACGACAACAGCGTTCAAACGATCGGATTAAGGAGAGTCTGGATCGTCGGCACAATACTCTAGTGCAGAAGGAGCACGAGCTACGATGCGAGT
>JAADFT010000006.1 GCA_013152765.1 Calditrichota bacterium
GAGCAAGAAGCCGAACGGAAACATTGCGTTTACTGTGCAGGGTGCTTCCCCGATCGAAGCAGCAACCCCCGATCTCTCCTGCAAGAAGGAGCAGCGCCTCTCCAGAGATCTGCCACAACATGCTGAACTTCTCACAACAACGTGCAGACACTCCCACCTGAAAATGGCAGAGAGAACAACCTGGCACCACCGAAGAACCCTGTTCAGAAAACAAATCGCAAGCCAGCGCTGTAAGCCACTACCCGGGCAGAGCGTCCCTGCGACTCATTTCCGTCAGGACTTCAAGTAGCTCTTTCACCTTCGAGGGTCTCTTCGGCGCGAGGTTTCTCTTCTCCAGGGGATCCGCCTCCAAGTCAAAAAGCTCATCCAGCCCTTGCACGTCGACGCGCGCCGCGTGATGAATCAGCTTCCAGCGTCCGACACGTACCGCCAGCGCGCGTCTGGTTCGCCAGTAGAAAACGCGCTCGACAGAGGAGTACATCCCGCCAGTGAGCTGGGACCAAACGTCCATTCCTTCGATGCCGCTTTTCCCGTCGAGTCGTTCTGATGCAAAGCCGGCCAGGGTTGGAAACACGTCGATGGTGGAGATCGGCTCGCGCACCTTCCGCCGTTCCAGTACGCCTGGCCAGCATGCCACGGCAGGCACGCGCACTCCGCCCTCGTAGAGCTCGCCCTTCCAGCCTCGGAGAGGGCGGTTGTCGCCAAGGCGATCGTAAGGTCCGTAGCGGTTCTGGTACTCGCCGTGTGGTGTCCAGCTCTTCTGTGCACCGTTGTCGCTCAAGAATAAAACCAGCGTCGACCCCGTCAGGCTCTCCTGATTCAAAGCCTCCAGCACCCGGCCAATCGCGTCGTCCATGTGGGTCATGCTGGCGGCAAAAAGTCGCCGCGAGGGATCTGCGATCTTCTCCTTGTAGCGCGAGACCCAGCGCGCTTCCTCCTGCAGCGGGTAGTGCGGCACACTGAACGCAATGTACAGGAAAAACGGGCGCGTCCGGTCGCGCACTTCTCGAATGAACCCCACGGCCTCGCGCGCGATCAAATCCGTCGCATGGCCTTCCTCGTCGACGAATTCGTCGTTTCGGAACCAGGTTCGATCGCCATTTTTGTAACGGTGGGCGTACTGGTCGATCTGCCCGTGCAGGTAGCCGTAGGTGTACTCGAAACCGTACTTCCGCGGCCCGACTTCCGGTCTCAAACCCAGATGCCATTTGCCGATCAACGCGGTCTGGTAGCCGTTCCGTCCCAGAAAAGCGGGCAGCGTCAACGTGTCGCGAGGTAGAGCCTGGGTGCTTCTGCCACCGATCGGACCGAGGATGCCAAACCGGCTCGCTGGTCGTCCCGTCAGCAGCGAGGCGCGTGTAGGCGAGCACGTCGGCCAGACGTAGAACTGGTCGAGTTCGGCTCCCTCCCGCGCCAGGCGGTCGATGTTCGGGGTTTCGATTTCGGATCCGTGGTACCCTACGTCATGCCAGCCTGCATCGTCGGCAACGAAAACAACGAAGTTCGGCTGCTTTTGCACCGGAAAATCTGTTCTCTCGCTCGCTTTCGAGCGACCAGTCGGCACAGGCAAAGCCGAAACTGCACCGGAAAGCAGGCCAATGCGCAGAAAATCGCGACGCCGCATGTTAGACCTGGACATCCGCGCTTCCTCCCGAGCACTCAGGTTCACACAATTGCGACCTTCTCCTGTGTCGCTCCCAAGATCCTCGAAACCCAGATCGGTTCTGCGGAAAACTGCAGCCTCTGCTGAATTTCCGGGGCTCTCAGAACATGTCCACCAGGGCCAGGTACGTCGTGTACAGCGCAAAAGCGAGTACAGCGGCAAGGCCGATGTTCATCGCCCGGTTCGCCGTGTGCCCGTCCACGAAACTCTTGCGATTGATGAGAATGAAGACCGGAATCACCACGGCCGGCAGAATCGTGGCCTGAAACGCCTGTGAAAAAACCATCAGGATCGGCGGCTTCTGGCTCAGAATCTGCGAGCCGAACGCAAACAGCATCCCGAAAAGGCCCAGCCACCGAAAGAGGGGCGAGTGAATGTCTCGAGGACGTCCGGTGTAGTCGCAGATCAACCACGGAGCGATGAGCACGATCGGGAAGACCGTCGAGATCCCCGCAGCTGTAATTCCAACGATCAGAATCAACGTGGCTACCACGCCGCCGATGGGTTCGAACAGGTGAATCATGTCCAGGGTTTCGTTGACCTTGAGTCCCATCAGGTGCAGCGTTCCCGCTGCCACGGCCATGATCACGCCGCTGAGGAACAGCATCATCGAGGCCGACACTAAAGCATCTCGCTTCTCATCCTTCAGGTTCTGCAGTCCCCAGCCCTTTTCTGCTACCACAGTGCTACGAATCACGAAAACCGCCGCCGAACAAGTGGTCCCGGCCATGGCGGCGATCAAGCGGGGAGCGCCAGGCACGTTCGGCACCTTGGGCACCAGGCCCTTCACAATCGCCGCAAGGCTCGGCTTAACCATGAAGAAAACCAGGATGAAGCTCAGGCCCATCAAGATGACGAAAACCGTCAGCACCTTTTCGAAGACCTGGTAGCGACCGTACCAGAGCAACAGGTAGAGCAAGACGGAAAGTACCAGGGTGATCCAGAATGTGGACACTGTGAGACCACCGGTGACGATCCGCAGGCCTTCCTGAAGGAGGTCGGACACGATGCCCATGATCCCCATCAGCGAGAGCAATTCGCCAACCACCAGAGCAGCGATGATGTAGATGCTGAGCCAGCTCCCCCAGCGGAACTGCGTCTTGAAATTGTAGAGGGCTGTGTGACCCGTTACAAGGGTCAACTGACCGTAGGCAACCATCAGAACAAACGTGAAAATGCACGACAGTACCAGGGCCCAGAACAGCGACATCCCGTATTCAGCACCCGCCTTGGCCATGGTTGTCACACTTCCGGTGCCGATGTTGTACCCAATCAGGAAAAGCCCTGGACCAATCAGGCTAAGCCACTTCGCAACTCTGCCAGTCGAAAAGCGCATCCCAGCTCCCGTATCTGGATGTAGTTAGTCAAAACACGACTTCCCACCCGCCACACCCGGCTTGCTTCAGCAGACCTCCACTCGGGTTGTGTCGAATCAGCAGTACACTCTTCTGCCTCGATTCCGGACCGACCGCAGCGGAGAAGTCGACAACACCTCCACCTGAAACCGAAATGGACCCGAACTCGCCTTCTCCACGCCCCGGTCGACTGGGTCAAACCCGGGCAGGACGGACTGAAAGGCACACGGGCCTAACGCAAGCATGCCCTGCACAGACATGGCCGACTCGATGCAAAAAGGGGTGGTCGCTGTGACCACCCCTCTTGCTGCTTCCCGAAGCTGCGTGGCCTTAGAAATCCACACTCAGAGAGTACACATGCACGGCGTCGAACAGGGTGTCGCCGGTGTGCTTGTAGGCGTAGTCTACGCGCACGTTCCCAAAACCGAGCGGCACCTTCACGCCGATTCCAGCCGTGAGTCCCTCCGAGCTGTAGTTGAATTTGTACCCACCGCGCACGAAGATCAGGTCGTTGAAGGAGTACTCAGCTCCAATCTGCCCACGCTCCGACCAGTCACGCGGGTGCAGGTAGTCGCCGGCGATCATCAGGTGCTGACCCTGAACCTGCATGTTCAGCAGCCGGAAGAGGTCCGCCGACACACCGAACCGGATGGCCAGCGGAATGTCGTACGAATCCTTCTCGTACTTGACTTCCTGGCCGAAGTTGCGGAACGCGAACGACAGGATCAGGCCGCGGAACCCGGTGTCGTAGTTCGTACCGAAGTCCAGTGCCAGCGAGGAACGCTTGGCGTCGTGTTCGTCATGCTTCCAGGTCCCATCCGGAAGCTGGTAAGCAATGCGGGTTTTCACGCCACCGCTGCCCAGCAGATCCTCGTGTGCAACTTTGATCTGGCCACCGATCGCAAACCGATCCGAAATCTGCTTGGCGTAGGCCACGCCGACCACGAACTGGGACGGGCTCATGGTGCCAATCTCGTCGTACCCGCCCCAGTGTGCCGGGTTGATTTCGGTGGCGATGATGGGGTCACCGTAATCGAAGTACATGAAGCTGGCACCGACAACACCCCACTGGCCCAGGTTCACGCCGATCGCGCCGGCCATGATCTTTGTGTCGATCAGCCAGTTCATGTTCGAGAACATCAGCGACTTGCCCTGGACGTACGCCAGGCCAGCGGGATTGTAGAACAGGGTTGCGGGGTCTCCACGCAAAGCCAGGGCAGCATCCGCCATGCCCATCGTCCGGGCCCCGGCACCGAGGCGCAGAAACGGCATGGCCGCCTGGCCAGAACGTTTCCAGTTCGCCAGTGCGTCAATCATCTGGGGCGTCTGAGAAAAAGCCGGAACGGTAAGCGCCACCAGAAGACTGACAACCAGCGCAATCCGAATGCCTTTCTTCATCGCTTATCTCCCTTATTCTCAGTTACAATCGACTTCTGTGTTTCCGCTTCGAGACAAGCTCAGCAGCACGGAATGCGGTCTAACGGATGATGACGAACTTACCGGTACCGACCTTTCCTTTCAGCGGTCCGCCCGTCACCTCGATCGTGTAGAAATACACGCCCGAAGCGGGGTACTGATTGTCGTCGGTGATCGACGGGTACCAGCGCTCTTCGGCCGAGCCGCTGGTGTGGTGCAGAGTCTTGATCAGGTCGCCAACCGAGTTGTAGATGCGAATCGTGCAGTATTCGGGCAGGTTGACGAACGCGATCGTGTTCTGCTCACGCGGACCACCGTCGAAGTTGTAGCCGGTGCTGTTGTGCGGCGCGTCTTCCTTGTACGTGTTGCCCTTCGCGTTGAAGGGGTTCGGCACTACGCGCACACTGTCCAGCGTCGCAAGGCCCGCGCGGAAAGGCACGACCGCTTTGTTCGTCTTGTTGAAGTAGTGCGAGCTTTCCACGCCGTTGGCGTCGACCGCTGTCACGTAGTAGTAGTAGGAGAAGTTCGGAGTAAGATTCTCGTCCGTGTAGGAGGTTTCGGTCGTCTCCTTCACCATCTGGTAGACACGGTGGTTGTCCACACCACCAGCCGCCCGGTACACGCGGTACTTGACCGCCCCGTCCACAGGCGTCCAGGTGATGAATGCTTTCTCAGGACCAGACTTCATCTCGATGTCCGGCGGGTCGGGCGGGAACGGCACGTTGAAGTTCGGGTAGCTCTGCCACACCTCGGCCGCTTTCTCGAACTCGGCCCACAGCCGCTCTTTGCCAGTCTCGTAGATCTCCTTTTTGGCGTCGGCGGCGGAAATTTCGCCTTGCTTTACCTTGTAGCCGAGCTCAATGGCCCGAGCTTCAGAGACGTTGCCGACGGCAAACGCGTAGACAACCTGGATCGAATCGCCAAAATTCAGGTTGAACGGCCCAAGACCAAGCATCGGGGCCCATTTGGCATGGCCCAAAACTTCCTGGTAAGGATCAGCGCTGAAGCCTTCCATGATGGCGGGCTTCCCGTCGTTTCCCGACAGGTAGTTGTAGGCGTCAACCATCTTGGTCGCATCCTGAATCGGGCTGTACTGATCCTCGTACCGCATGTAGCGGAACGTCGCCGGCTGGTTCGGGTCGTCATCCGGGTGATCCGGGGTCTTGACTGCGAGAATCCGGAAACCAGCGATCGTCGGCGAGCAGTACTCGCCCGTCGGGATGTCGGCCAGACCATTGGGGCCGCCGCGCGGATCGAACTGATCGTCGCCGGGGACATCGCCGGCGTCACCGTCCCAGAACCAGACCGTCCGCGTGGTCGGATCGTAGTCCAGCAGGTGATCCTGCTCGCCATCGTAGTACTGACCGGCGTAGGCCACCCAGTGCTCTTCCGGCATCATCAACCACGGCAAACCAATCCAGAGATCCTGCAAGGTCTGGCCGGGTTTCTCGATGCCTTCCTGGGAGGCCGCGCAGTCACCAGTGTTCTTGATCGTCAGCAAACCGAGCACAAACCGGCTGTACTCCGTGTTGGTGAAAGCCCACATCTGAGAGTGGAAGGTCAGACCCAACGGATGGCTGACCATGGCTCCCAGGTAGCCGTCGGACTTCAAGTCGGGCTTGACTTCGTACGTGTTGTCGGGATTGAATGCCATCGGCACCTGCTGCGCCCCGTCAACCACTACCGTGGGTTTGTCGACGCGGCGGTAGTAGTGCGGCGGCGTCCAGTAGGGCTGGTCAATCAGGGAGTTCAGGGTGATCGGACCGTTGTCCGTCACGATCACGTCGTAGGTCTTACCCGCCGTAAGAACGGCCTCTGCACCCTGGTTCCACTGACCTGCGGGCGGAGCCGTCCAGTTCTTAGCACCCGCCCAGTAAGACTGGTAACCACGCAGGTCGTGGCCACCCATGTCGCGACCATGCGCCACCTGATCACGGTCGACACCGTGGTAGCCGATGTCCGTGTTCTGACCCGGCGGGATCCACGGCTCAAACGGCACTGCGTAGAACCAGCCGGATTCCCCGGCGCTCCCAGCGCCCCAGTTCGCGATCTGCTTGTCCAGGCCGATGCAGAGATTGCCCACCGTCAAGACTCGGACATCCTGAGCGGCAGCAATCCCTACAATGGCAAGGACAGCAAGCAGGCCGGCAAAGAACCCTAATTTTCTCACTGCCCATTCCTCCTAAGTTTTTGTCTGCTCAGGTACACGGTTCAACCTGCGGCCCAGGCCTGCATTGCAACCGCTCAGGCCCGGGCCGAACCTTCGGTGTGCTTCTTAGAAGAACACTCGCAGGCCGAACCAGTAGTCACGCGGCGCACCCCAGAACAGGTAGTAGCGCTGAGGCATGTACTTCTCGTCCACCTCGTCGCCCCACTTCTTGCCCTGCTTGAAGATCTGCGCCGCATACTGCCGCAGCATGACGTCGTTCTTGCTGCGATCTTGACGGCTCGTGAAAGCTCCGAACGCGTTGTACACGTTCTTCACGTTGAACAGATTCCAGATCTCTGCATACACGCCAACATTGACACCACCGATACCGAAGCGTTTCTCCAGGTGGAGATCCGTCCAGTTGTAGTCTTTCAGACGGTGGTTGTACACACCGCGCAGGCTCTGCAACCCGTCCGGGTTCCAGGAGTACGGCGCACCCTGACGCCAGGTGTGGTAGATCGAAACCAGCCAGTTACCCAGCGGCTTGCTGCCGAGGAGCATTGGACCAGGCCCAAAGTCGCTGGGCGACGTAATGGCCAGGCTCAGCTTGGCTCCCCAGCTGCCTGGGTACTGCACGTTCACGTCAGGATCCTGAACCACACGGAGGTACTGGATGTAGGTCGGGTCTTTGATCGCCTGCTGGCTTTCCGGATGGTACAGACGAGACCAGCCGTAGCGGCTCAGCTTCTCGACATCGTAGTTCACGTTCAGGAAGCCCGTGATGTAGCGGCCGTAACGTTTGGCCAGCTCCATCTCGATGCCCTTGATGTCGCGGCCCCGGGCGTTGATCGCGTAATCCGGATCGCCGCTGCTGCGGGACGAGATGCCGACGCGATCGATGTCGCCCGTGACGTCTTTGTAGTAGCTTCGAATCGTCAACACCCAGTCGCGGTACAGCCGCTGCTCGTAACCAGCCTCAAACTGGATCGTTCTCGGCATGCGCAACCACGGGTTGCCCAGCTCTTCCAGAGGCTCGTCGTAACCGAGCTGGAAGCGGTACATCATTTCGCGCGGCGGCTTCTGGTAGAAGTGACCGTAGTTGAAGTAGATCTTGCTTTCCGGCCCAATCGGGTGCGACACACCCAACCGCGGACTGATCCGCACCTGAAGCGGCGGGTGCACGTCCGGTTTCAGGCCGTAGTAGTTCAAACCGCGCTTTTCGGCAACGGGACCGTACTTCAAGATCTGCTTGTTCCAGTAGCTACCTTCGCTCGGCATGTAGATGTCGTTCCGGTCGTACCAGTTGTGGAACGGCTGGAACGCGTCCACGCGCACGCCGATGTTCAGGATCATGCCACCGTACTCCATCCGGTCGCGGATGTAGCCGGCCAGGTACCACTGGAACACGTGGACGTCGTGCCAGTTCGCCTGGTCGCCAGGCTGACCTGGCTCGTCGCCGGTGTTCGGCTTCATGTCAGGGCCGTACTTGCGGAACTTCTCGTTGATCACCCAGAGGTAGTTTTCGATGTAGCCGTTGTACTCGGCGATGTCGTCGTACTGCCATTCGAAACCGGCCTTGATCTGGTGGTTGATGGTCACCTGGCTGGTCAGGTCGCCAGCAACGCGGACGGTCTTGTCCGTGCCGAGGTAAATACCACGGCCGTCACCGCCGCCACGCATCTCGAAGATGTTCAGAATGTCGCGCTTGTCGCCCTTCCGGTACGACCAGCCTTTCGGCGCCTCGTCGAGAGTCACGGGACCGATCGTCCGAACCGCTCCCAGGTTCCTCTCGCGAAGGCCCGGAATCTTGAACTTGTGGATGTGGTTGTACTGGGCCCGGATCTCGTAGAAGGTCTTCGGGCTCAGCGTGTGCGTCCAGGTAACACCGGCAAAGTTGTACCAGCGGCCCATCGGCACGATGCGCGAGTCGTTGTTGTACACGCGCTTGTTGCTGCCGTAAGCGCCGCGGACTGCATCCACCGTGCCTCTGCGGCCTCTCTTGTAGGGCTCGTAGTCGCTCCAGTGTACGTCACGCACGTCGCTGTACAGATCCTCCACCCGCAAACGCATGTTCGGGTTGAACTGGTGGATCAACTTCAACGACGTCGTGCTCACTTCCAGCGCTGGGCGAGCCACGAAGAAAGGATACATCGTGTACTCGCGGCGGTGCGTAGCAACAAAACTGAGCTTCTTGTAGAAAGGCACCGGGCCGCCGATCGTGAAGTCGAAATTCCAGTCCGGATTGTAGCCGTAGTAGTTCAGCGGTCCACTGTGAACACTCGGGCTCTGGTACAGTTGCTTCACCGTCCCGATCTTCTTGTCGTTGTAGAGCACGTTGCCGTTGCCATCCTCGGAACGATGCTGCCACTGCCAGACCTGGTAGGCCTGCCACGGGCTCAGCTGTTCGCCGTGGAACTTGTGATCCGCAGCCCAGGCATTCCACCCGATGAAGTCCGGCTCGCCATCGCCGTCCTTGTCGGGAGCGGGCTGGCCATCATTCCAGTCGTAACGGCCGTACTCCCACCAGTTCTTGTCGCTGAAGATGTAGGGACCAAAATGCTTCAGTCCCGGATGGTCGGGATCGTCACCGCCGATCAGCGGGCTAATCTGTCCCTCAAAGTTCAGGAAGAACTTTTGCTTGGGAGTCCGGCTCACGATGTTCACCACGCCACCACGGGCATCACCGTACTCGGCGCTGAACGAACCAGTTAGCAACTGGACTTCCTGGATGTTGGTCTTCGGCAGGTAGGCGAACGGACGCGTGTCCTGTTCGTCCTTCAAATTCAGACCGTCAACCAGGTAAGCGATTTCGGTGTTGTCGCTGCGCCGAATCACGAGACCCTCGGCGTTCTTGCTCACGCCGACCTGCGTGGTAAGAGCCTGCTGCAAGTTGAAAGCGGTCGGCAATTTGTTGATGACATCTGCCGAGACGTTCGTTTGCGTGTAAGACACGTCCTTGCGCACAAGCTCCCTTTGAGCCGTAACAACGACCGCTTTCGGCGCACTAACAACCGTCGGTTTCAGCTCGAAATTCACGGTTGTCGTGCGGTCAATGAAGACCCGCACATCTTGCTGATCCACCGGGGTGTAGCCGATCATTTGAGCGCGAACCGTGTACACGCCCGGCGGAACGCCGATGATGAAGTAGTAGCCGTTCTCGTTGGTCGCCGCGCCCATCTGGGTACCGACGATGACCACGTTCACACCTGGTAGCGGCTCGCCGGTATCTGCATCTTTCACGACGCCGGCGATCTTACCGGTCGTACCCGCGAAAGACCAGTTGAAGGCGCCGACCAACGCGATAGCCACCAGCGTGGCAACGAGGCCTACAAAAACGCCTTTCTTATGCATCTACACTTCCTCCTTTGCACATTCCAACATCCGTTCCATCCGCCTGTGCTTGGCTTCTTGGCTCCTACCTCCCGTGAGCTCCCGCCGTCGCATCACCTCCTTTGTTCTCCTTCACTTCACCTCTCTGCAGACCAGGGCCCCCAACTATCCACCAGCGACTGATTGCACCCCGCTCGTACGAAACTCCCTTTGACCACCTCCTTTCCATCGTTTTTTCACACAGCAAACAGTAAAAACAGTTAACTCTTTCTGTGTTAACGTTCCCCGAACCAAGCCAAGACGCAACCCCTTGCCTCGGGAATTGGATCTTAGGCTGAAAACGTGGTCACCCGCCCGAGCGCAAAGCACTTCTCGAGGCCCCGGCGGAATAAGTCCCCCTTCGGATTCTCAACCTGGATCACCTCTATTTGCCCTGTAAAGGGCTTCCGCTACTTGCGTGCTAAACAGCCTCAGGTTCCTGAACAGCTTTGCCAATCCGAGCCGTCGAGCCCCGCACAATCAGCTCCGTTGGAACGTAGACGGTCGCTACGTCATTGGGATCTTCCATCAGCCGGAAAAGAAGCTCGACAGCGGTTTGGCCGATGCGTTCCTTGTCCACCCTTACGGTTGTGAGAGGAGGAGACGTGACGGAAGCAGAAAGGATGTCGTCGAAACCCACAACCGAGAAATCACCTGGCACAGAAAGCCCTTCCCTTTCGGCAGCCATCAGGCCACCGATGGCGAGCAAATCGCCGGAATAAAAAACGGCTGTAGGGCGCTCCGACTTGGCAAGCAAGTCGCGCGTGGCCCTGCAGCCGTCCTCAATCG
>JAADFT010000007.1 GCA_013152765.1 Calditrichota bacterium
TCGCACATCTCAGGATCAACCCTTGGGCACACGAGCCGTTGCACCCCAGGTCAGAGTAGAACATCTGGATTGCAACAAAAACGCAGCGTCCTGAGCGAGCTGAAGCTCGCCCTACGCCACCGTCCACGTCGGCCGATGGGTAAACCCAGCCGGGGAGTTCACTCCCCGGCGTTGCCACAACCACACCCGGACGCGCAAAGCGCGTCCCTCCGATCTCCCTCCGATCTCACCGCGCCCTCGGGCACGGCTTCTTGCCCACCGGGCCGGACTCCGTCAGGTAAAGCTTGTGCTCGCGGATGTACTGCACCACTGGCTCCGGCACAAGGTAACGAATGCTGCAACCGCGGCTCACGCGTTGACGGATGTTGGTCGCTGAGATCTCGAGCAGAGGCGTGGGCAGAAGCCGCACGCGCCTCAGGTACTCAGGATCGACGTCGGAAAGATCCACTCCAGGCCGTCGCAGCGCCACCACAGTGGCAAGTTCGAGGATCCGATCGGGTTGGCGCCAGTTGGGGAAATCAACCAGACTGTCCGCGCCCATCAGGAAAAAGAGATTTTCGCGCGGCAGTTCGAGCTCGTCGCTCAAAGCCTGCAGCGTTTCCACGGTGTAGGAAACACCGCCACGGCGGATTTCAATGTCGGAAGGCTCAAAGAAAGGATTGTCGAGGGTGGCGAGCCGAACCATCTCCAGCCGAAATTCAGCTGGCGTAATCGACTCCGAGACCTTGTGAGGCGGGCGTTTAGCCACAACGAAGAGAAGCCGGTCCAGCTCTAAAGCTTCGCGAGCCAGTTCCCCGATGATCAAATGCCCCACGTGGATGGGGTCGAACGTGCCACCGTACACACCGACGCGCACTGGAGCCCCCTACTTCCCTTGGTCGCCAAGTGCAGTGGCCTGCTGCTTCCCCAGTTTTTCGCGCGCCTTTGCCAGCTGCTGACGCACCTTGGGCAAAAGTTTGCTCTTGGGGAAACGACGGACGAATTCCTGGTAAGCCTCCACTGCGTCGGCGTAGCGCTTGAGTTTCTCCAGAACGCGGCCTTTCTGGAAGAGCGCCCGTTCTGCCCAGGGGGTGTCGTAATAGTCGGTCAGCACCGACTCGTAGTAAATCAGGGCCGATTCGTAGTAGCCCATCTTGCGGTAGAGCTCGCCGTTCTTCCACTCCTTCTCGGCCAGCTTGTTGCGCAACTCGGCCATTCGCTTCTCGGCCTCTGGCCGCAGGTCGCTGGTGGGAAAGTCCTCCAGAAAGCGCTGAAAAGCGTCGATCGCCTTCAGCGTAAACTCCTGGTCGAGACCTGGCGGAGGAGACAGCTTGTAGTAACACATGCCGATCATGTACTGAGCGTCGTCCACCCACTGGCTGCTCGGGTACATGCGCACCAAACGCTGAAATTCGGCTGCGGCTGTCACGTAGTCCTTCAGGTGGTAGTAGCACTGGGCCAGGTAGTACTGCGCTTCGTCCGCCACAGCCGATCCCTGACCACTGACCACCAGGACCTGAAACTCGGTCTTCGCGTCCAGGTAGTGGTGCTTGTTGTAGAGCTCCTTGGCGTGTTGCAGGCGCTCCTCTGCAGTCATCTTGGCCCGCAACTTGTTGTTACTGCACTGGATGGACGCAAAAGCAAGCAGCAACAGGACTGGCAACAACACCCACAGTGAACGACGACTCATGACCTTCCTCAAGTGTGTACCTGCATTCGGAAATCGCAAATCAGGGTTTTCGCCGGAAAAACAGCCCGTTGGCTCAGAGTACATTTTCAATCAGTCCGCGCCAGGCCCAAGACATTAAGCCAGTAGAAATGTGCGGACCGGACTTCGCTCCTCGAGCAGGCTCAAGTTTGCAGCAGCCTGGGACGACCAAACGGCTTTACGCGCACCCGGCTTGCCCTGCCAAATTCAGCCCTTGCCGCTCCAATTTGCGGCCTCGTGCTGTCCCAGGTTGTTCTGGCATCACGTCGGGCTGCCGGACTCGACAGACTGCGACCGCTCTCCGCCTCAGCGAGTCCGGTAAGAGTAAAAAAGGTACGTGATCAACCCTAACGCCCCGGCCAGTGCCACGGATTCCAGCACTCCCCTGAGCCTCGAGCGCTGATCCGAGGCCGCCGCGTAGGTGAATTCGTACGGGCTCTCGCTGAGTCGCGGGACGTCCGCCCGGGTCACGGTGTCGACCCGGGTCTTCTGCAAAACCCCGGCCCACACGGTACGCCCGTCGGGCGACGTCAGCATTCCGGAAAGCTGGAGCTCCACCCTGCGTTCGAGCTGCGTGTGCGTCTCCAGCGGTTTGAACCGAACCCGTAGCCGGTCCACGCGCAAAGAAAGTCTCGCACCCGTGCGGGTTCCCACCTCGCCAACAGCCACGTTCTGGTACCCGGCCGTCTGGAGATCACGAAGCAACCGCGTTTGCACGAACCAGCTTTCTTCGCGGTTTTCTGGCAGCACCCGGAGCACGAGTTGCTCCGATTTGGAAACGCCCAGTGAGTCCAGCAGGGGCAGCACCGCGTCGTGCAGCAGATCTTCCGCCACACGCAGGCTGCTTTCTCCCTGTGCCACCGCGGTGCTGGTCAGCAGCGTCACCAGGGCCAGGGTTGTGAACAGCGTTCGCACACACACGCTACTCTTACGAAGCAACCGGCCCCGGGTTCCGAAAGCTGCACACCGTTGCGCACGCCAAGACCACACAGGACACTCCGTCCAGTTCCGACACCGTCTAAGTCTAGTACGTCAGATTCGAGAAACAAAGGCGAAAACCGCGCATGGCTTCTCGGCCCGGGGATCAAATCCCCGGGCTACCAAAGGAACCCGCCTGCTAAAGCAGGCTTGTTTCAGGCGAGACTAAGCAACACCTCGCCCTACAGAAACCACGACTCCGAAAAGCCAACCACATTTTGACGTAGCAGAACTAACCGCGCCCGGCCGGGCCCACTTGACGTCTACTTAGCGTTCAGGCTCTCACGACCGTCGCTTTCGCAAAGTACCACCGCTGTCTCCCGAGGGCGGCTCGCGGCCGGCTTTCCCGCGCCAGGTCTCCCGATCAAGGCTAAAGACGCAGATTCTTGCCTGCCGAAATGGGTCGAACCCCAAACGAAAACCGTTAACGCTCTGACGACTCTTAAGTGCAACTACGAAAACTCCAACGTAGCACGCGTCGAAGCAAAGCTCCGTGTGGACGCCGCGGGAGCACCCGTCAGAAACGGAGAAGCACGGAGAACGCGTGTACAGCCTGCCGCTCGGTCGGGAAAACGCGCACGCCGTACTCCACCACAAACGAACGTTGTCGCAGGAAACGGTCCGGCGACACGAAACGATTTCTGTCGAACAGGGCGAAACCGCCGCTCCACACCGTTTCGCCGCGGTCGTTGTCGCGGTAGGCGCCACCTCGCAGCGCCAGGTGACGGTAGACAACGAGCTGTGTCCCGAGGTGGAACTCCCGCAGAGGCCGCTTGGCCTCCTCAGAAATGTTCCGCACGTCCAAAGAAACCAGCCACCGCCGGGAAGCTGTGTACGACATTCCCAGGTTCACGGTGCCGCTGGCAAAGCGGTCGCGGCGGCGGAGCACCTCACGAGCCGGGGCTGGAAGCGCCACGTAGGCCACACCGAACCGCAACCCTTCCCGAGACTGCAAAAGCACGCCGTAGCTGGCGCCAATGCCTCGCCGAACTGACTCACCATCCCGCTCCTGCGCGTAGAACACGCTCGCCCCAACCGTGACCTCCTTCGCCAGCCGGATCCGCGCAGCAGCCAGATGACCGTGCGCCGCTGGAAAGCCGTTGAACTCCAGCGCCGGTCGCTCGTCGAACTCAGGTTGTCCCAGATCGAGTCCCAGGTTCAGAGCAACGTCGAGGGCTTTCCAGCGCAGCAACAGACCGGGGAAAACCGTTCCCAGCAAGGCCACCCGTTCCGAGGCGTCCGCGCCACGCCAGACAGGGCGTTCATCCCGGCTGGCTCCGAACACTGCCAGCGCAGCCGGATTAAACACGGGTGAAATGCGGAAACGTTGCGGGTAGCGGTACGTCTCCAGCGCGGCTGGATTGTACAGAACGACATCCAGGTCGCCGCGCACCGAGGTCAGCGCGCCGCCCAGCGCCACGGCTTTCGCTTCCTGGGGAAGCAGGGCCAGCACACTCTGCGTCCAGACTACCTGCGCGCTCGCCGGAACCGCCGCTGTCAGGACTACACCAAGCCAGATCCAGAAAATTCGAGCGCCGTGCTTCAAACTGCCTCCCACCCACTTCCGCTGTCTTCTCTCGTCCTCGCGTGGGAGGCACGTCCGGACAAAGCCATTCCGAACGGCAACAAGTTCGCCAGCGAAACGGCCCAGCTGAACACGTTGCCGTGTTTCGTGAAGAAGGTTTCACCCTGCCGCAGCTCGACATCCCCGACCAGAACCGCCTCTTCGTTCAGACGAGACTGTTTCACCACACGCCCGTACGGGTCGATGAAAGCGGAAATCCCCGTGTTGGCGCAGCGCCCCAGCCAGCAGCGATTTTCGATGGCCCGGAAAACTGCCGCGCGGGCGTGCTGGTAGGGGCCCGACGTGCGCCCGAACCAGCCGTCGTTGGTGATTACCAGCAGAAACTCCGCACCCCGCGCGACAAATCGCCGCACCAGGTCGGGAAACACGCTTTCGAAGCAAATGACCGTCCCAAAGCGAACGTCCCGTACCAGGGAATCGGCCTCGAAACGCTTGCGGAAACTGAAGACGCGCACTTCTTTGCCGGGCGAGAAGTCGCCCTCGCCCATCTCAAGACGGTCGAGCAGGCGTTTGAACCAGCCAAGCATGCCCTGGTAAGGGACCCTTTCGCCGAAAGGGACCAGCTGAATCTTGTCGTAGCGCTGAATTTCGTGCTGGGTTGGGTCAAAAAGGAAGGCGGCGTTGTAGGTACGAGTGGAGCCGTCGCTGTAGACGTCGTAGTCGGGCACACCAGTGAGCACGGGCACCTGCCAGTCTCGGACGCGTTCGCGCATCCAGCGCAGGTAGTGGGCGTCGTAGCGAATGTAGGTGGGCAGGGCTGTTTCCGGCCACACCACGAGATCCGGATGTTGCTGCAGCGCCTGTTCTGTCAGCCTTTCGTAGGTCTTGAAATTCTCGTCCAGGAAAGCTTCGTCCCACTTCTCGTAGGGATCAATGTTGCCCTGGATCAACGCCAGCCGCACCTTTTCGCGAACCTGCCCCGGCTGGTGCAGCACAAACCAGCCGTGAAGAAGCGGCAACACAAAAAGCGCAACGATGGCGGCCAGGAGCTTGACGCACTTGCGCAGATCGTCGAGCGAGTGCAGCAACTCGTAAATGAGGACGTTGATCCAGACCACCCAGAAGCTCACGCCAAAGACGCTCGTGGCCGAGGCGTACTGGATCAGCGCGGTGTAGTAGGTTTGGGTGTAACCGAGTGAAATCCAGGGGAAACCGACCTGCCCTAAAGAACGCAGGTACTCGATGGCCGTCCACCAGAAAGGAATCACGTAGATGAATCGCGGACCGAGCCGACTGGCAAGCAAGTTGTGTCCAAGTCCGTACAGAACGAAGAAGAGCGGCAAAAAAAGGATGGCCCCGATCGCGCCCGGCAGGGTCACCCAGCCAATCCAGTAAAGGGTTGTGAGGTGAACAAAGAGACCCGTGATGTAGGACCAACGGATCGTCTCCTTGGTATTTTTGCCCTCCAGCAAGGTGAAGAACGGCACCAAAGCCCAGTAGGCCAGAAAACCAAACCGGAAAGGCGGAAAAGACAACCCAAACGCCAGGCCGGTAAGACCGGCAAGCACCAGGTTCTCACGAGCCCAGGTTCCCGTTCTGGTCGCCTGTTGCTGAACTTCCTCCAAAATCCCTACCACCTCGCTTTGTACGTTCTCAAGAACAACCGTGCAAACCCGTCGGCCAACAGGGTCGAAACATCACGCTCCTGCCAGCCCGGTAAAGCGCCAGCTGACAAGACACGTCCACTACCCCAGGCCAACCCAACAAGCCCGGGGATTTGGCACCCAAACGACAAAGGTACAAGCACTGCTCGCCTCGCTCGGACGGGTTGGAGGCAACGTCACCAACCCGTCCATCGAAAAAAGCGGCCCAAAAGTGCACCCGCAGGTGCAGGCCGCTTCTTCACACCCGAAATGCCCTGGCCGAGAGGACTCCGACAAGGCATTTGCTGGCTGGTTACGTCAGGCATCGCTTCAGGGCTACCCTCGCTTCTCCGGTTTGTCCCTGCGAAACGTGTCGCACACAGGTCAGAACCCAGGTTGCGAGGGCCTCGCCACACAGCCATCAGGCTAATCTACGCCTGCTCACGTTTGAGCCAGTCGAGGTAAGACTGCAAGATGTGCACCGCTGCGAGCTGGTCCACAATGTCCCGTTCGCGACTCGGTTTTTTGCCCAGCTCGCGCAACTCCCGGTGCGCCGCCTCCGTGGTAAGTCGTTCGTCCCACCCTCGAATCGGGATGGCCAGCTCTTTGGCCAAATCCGCCACAAACTGCCGCGTTTCCTGCCACTGCGGACCGTGTGAACCGTCCAAAGAAACCGGCATTCCAACCACAATCTCTTCGACTTGCAGTTTCTCGGCCGTCTCCACAATCTCGCGCACAGCCTGCTTGCGAGATTTCACGACCACAGTCTTCACGGGGTGAGCAAGCAAGCCCATCGGATCGCTCACAGCGAGCCCGATTCGCCGCTGCCCGTAGTCCACAGCCAGAATTCGTTTCATGCTTTCGCCAACGCGGTCAACGGCAACGCCTGTCCACCCCTGAGTCAACGTCGCTTTGTTCAGGACTTCTCCGAGTTCTCCGGCTGCTGAAGGTCATCCAGCGGCCTCTTCAGAATCTCTTTCAGGGCTTTGCCGGCCTTGAAATGGGTCTTCCGCCGCGCCGGCACGTAGATGATCTCTCCGGTCTTCGGATTCCGCGCTTTGGGCTTCGGCTTCGTCGTCTTGACCTCGAACACGCCAAAATCGCGGATCTCGATCCGAATTTCCGGGTCCGCCTCGGCCATGTACGCACGAAGCGCTTTGAACACACCATCCACGATCTTCTCGGTCAGGTAAATCTTCTCACCGACCAGCTCCGCCGTCTTCTTCGCCACGTCCTTCTTCGTAATGGTGCGCCTCTTAGCATTTTGCGTCATTGGCCCTACTCCTTTGCCTTACCTTTTCCCGGTTCCAATTGTGCTCCTAAACGCCTCGCGTCCCTGTTTCCTTCGCTCGTGTTCCACACTTCAGTGTACTTCTTTTGAACTCTCCCAACCCGCGGTGCTACTCTCCATCCGCGACACACTCAGTACCCCCTTCACTTTCCGCACCTTGCTGATCACCCGCGTCAGATGCGACAGATTCCGCACTTCGATGATGAACATGCCCGAGGCAATGCTGTCTTCCGCCTTCATCTGCGCGTTCACGATGTTCGTGTCCACGGCCGCAATGGCCTGCGACACGTCCGCCAGGAGGCCCTTGCGATTCTCCCCGAGGATCTGCAGGCTGACCATGAACTGCTTGTCCTTGTCAACATCCCACTCGACTTCGATGTAGCGCTCGGGGTCCTCCATCATGGCCAGGACGTTCTTGCAGTCGGCACGGTGCACCACAATGCCGCGTCCCCGGGTGATGAAGCCCACGATCTTGTCGCCGGGAACGGGCTGACAGCACTTGCCAAAGTGCACCAGAAGGTTGTCGACCCCGTTCACGCGGATGCCTCGAGCTGTTCCCCGCGCTTTCTGGATGAACCGCTGGAAAAGCGAATCCTCTTTCGCCGCTTCGATCTTTTCGGGGGCCAGTTTTCGCACCACGTTCTCGACAGAAAGGTCCCCGCGTCCGATGGCGGCGTAGAGCTGCTCCAGCGAGTTGTGGCCGAACGTCTGAGCCACATCTTCAAGCTCCTTCTCGTCCTTCGGAATGCGAAAGCGCTTGAAGAAGCGGTTCACGATTTCCTGGCCCAGCTCCACGCTCTGCTCGAACTGGGATTCCCGAATCCAGCGCTTGATTCGGCTGCGCGCCTTCGAGGTCTTGACGAATTTCAGCCAGTCCGGATTCGGCTTCTGGTTGTGACTGGTGATGATCTCCACCTGGTCGCCGCTGTTGAGCTGGTAATTCAGCGGCACAATTCGGCCGTTCACCTTGGCGGCCAGGCAGTGCAGCCCGATGTCCGTGTGTACAGCAAAGGCAAAGTCAACCGGTGTCGCGCCCCGGGGCAGCTTCAGCAAATCGCCCCGCGGCGTAAACACGAACACTTCGTCCTGGAAAAGCTCGATCTTGAGATTTTCAAGGAACTCGCCGGAGTCGCGTACCTCCTGTTGCCACTCCAGCACCTGGCGCAACCACACGAGCTGCTCATCCAGCTCTTCGTCGGTCTTGCCCTCCTTGTAGCGCCAGTGCGCCGCGATGCCTTCCTCGGCGGTGCGGTGCATTTCTTCTGTGCGGATCTGCACTTCCACCATGTTGCCGTCCGGGCCGATCACAGTGGTGTGCAGACTCTGGTACATGTTCGACTTGGGCGTGGCAATGTAGTCTTTGAAGCGGTCGTGCACCGGCGTGTACAGGCTGTGCACAATCCCGAGCGCGTAGTAACACTCCTCCACCTTCTCCACGATGATCCGGATCGCGAGGAGGTCGTAAATCTCCTCGAACGGCACGCCACGCCGCTTCATCTTGTTGTAAATGCTGAAGAAATGCTTCGGCCGCCCCGTGATCGTTGCTTTCACGCCCGCCTTGCGAAGTTCCTCCTGAATCGGGCGTGCGAAGCGGCGGATGTAGCGTTCGCGTTCATCGCGTTTGGCAGCGATCTTTCGCTGGATCTCTTCGTACGCCTCGGGGTCCAGCTCCTTGAGGGCCAGATCCTCCAGCTCCCACTTCACCCGGGCAATTCCCAGCCGATGGGCCAGCGGCGCGTAGACGTCACGCGTCTCCAGAGCGATTCGCTTGCGCTTGCGCTCCGGCAGGTACTGAAGCGTGCGCATGTTGTGGAGGCGGTCGGCGAACTTGATCATGATCACACGGATGTCGCGGACCATGGAGAGCAGCATTTTGCGGAAGTTCTCCGCCTGCCGTTCCTCCACGCTCTCCAGGCGGATGCCGCCCATTTTGGTCACGCCATCGACGAGAGAGGCGATCTCTTCGCCGAACTTCTCCCGTACCTCGTCCAGGCTAACACCCGTGTCCTCCACAACGTCGTGCAGCAGCCCAGCAGCGACGGTCACGTGATCGAGCTGCAGCTCGGTGAGGATCTTGGCCACTTCGACCGGATGCTTGAAGTAGGGCTCACCGCTCATCCGGAGTTGTTCGCGGTGGGCGTCGTACGCAAACAGGAAGGCTTTCGCCACCAGAGACAGGTCCGCGCCGGTGTCGTAGCGGCGCAGACGGCGCACGATCAACTGGTAGTCCCTGTAAAAGGGATTACCCTGCAGTGTCAGCTTGTGCGCGTCCGCGTGGACGGCCTTCTCTGTTTCGGCTGTCGTGCTCACGTTAACCGTCTTTCCAAAATCGCCCCGGGCAACTTCGCAGTCCGCCGGGCTGTTACACCAGAAGATCGCACCGGATTCTCAGAATCCCGGTTCCGGAACTGGCGGAGCCTCCTCGAATTGAGCCAGGTCCGCGAACAACACGTACTGCTTCACGAAAGCGAGCTCCACAATGTCTGTGGGGCCGTTACGTTGCTTGGCCACGATGATTTCCGCCACACCCGGCTTCTCCGTGGGTCCGTACACTTCCGGCCGGTAAATGAAGATCACCACGTCGGCGTCTTGCTCGATGGCGCCGGACTCGCGGAGATCCGAGAGAATCGGTCGCCGGTCGCCCGTGCTGCGCTGCTCCACCGCACGCGAAAGCTGCGACAGCGCCACCACCGGGATGTCCAGCTCTTTGGCGAGAGCCTTCAGCGACTGGGAAATCATGCTGATTTCGATTTGCCGGCTCTCCACCCGGCCCACGCCGCGCACGAGCTGCAGGTAGTCGATGATGATCATGCCGATGTTGTGCTCGGCTTTGGCCCGGCGCGCTTTGGCCCGAATCTCCAGAATGGTCTGGGCCGGCGTGTCGTCGATGTAAATCGGGGCCGAGGCCAGATTGCCCACCGCAAGACTCAGTTTGGGCCACTCGGAATTGGGAAGCCGCCCCGTCCGAACCAGGTGCGAGTCTACCTTGGCTTCCGAGCACAGCATGCGCATGGTCAGCTGGTAACCGGCCATTTCCAGGCTGAAGATGCCGACCGGCACCCCGTAGTCCACAGCCGCGTTGCGCGCGATGTTCAGGGCAAAAGCCGTCTTGCCCATGCTGGGTCGGCCGGCGATGACGATGAAATCCGAACGCTGAAAACCCGAGGTCAGCTCGTCCAGCTTCTTGAAGCCGGTGGGCACGCCGGTTACGCCACCGCGGCGGGCGTGGTAGTCTTCGATCGTCTCGAACGTTTTGTGCAGCAGCGGGTCGATGGCCTGAAAGCCGCGCCTCAACCGGCGCTCGGACAGCGCGAAGATCTTCTGCTCCGCCTTGTCGATCAGGTCGTAAACGTCCTCGTGGCCGTCGTAGGCCTGCTGCTGAACTTCGTTGGCAACCTCGATCAGCCGGCGGGCCAGCGATTTTTCCAGCACGATCTTGGCGTGGTACTCCACGTTCGCCGCCGACACCGTGTGCCGGGCCAGCTCGGCAATGTAGTACGCGCCGCCGACTTCGTCCAGCTCGTTATTTTTCTTGAGCTCTTCGGTGACGGTGACAACGTCGACCGGCTCGTTTCGTTCGAAAAGACGCACAGCGGCCGCAAAGATCTTCTGCTCCCCGCCGGTAGAAAGAACTTGGATCAAGAATCTCGATCGCCTTGCTCACCGCTGTGGGCTCCACCAAAATGGCGCCCAGCACCGCCATTTCGGCGTCGATCGATTGCGGCGGCAAACGCTCGTCGAGCTGTGCTTCCTGCGCTACTGCCAAGCTTTACCTCCCTCCGAAACCGCGAAAATCCTGCAACCTGGCTCGAATTTTCGAGCCGATCAAATCAAACCACTAACCGTCAGTCTGAGCTGAATCGTTCTCGTCCGATTCCGCGCTAACCGCCTCATGGTAAACGCGCAGGGCGAAGCGAAGGTCCGAAATGGATCGCTCGTAGTTGCCCATGTTCCGTAGCAACGCCGCCGGGTGGTAGGTAACCACCATTGGGATGCCGCGAAACTGGTGAATCTGCCCCCGCAGGCGTGACAGCGGCGACAACGTCTTCAGCAACGTCTGAGCGGCAATTCGCCCGAGACACACAAGCACTTTGGGCTTGATCAGCTCAATCTGCTTCAGCAGGTAAGGCAGACACTGGGCGACCTCCTCAGGGCGCGGATCCCGGTTGCCGGGTGGACGGCATTTGAGCACGTTGGCGATGTACACTTCCTCGCGCTGTAGGCCTACCTCGTTAAGCATGCGGTTGAGCAGTTGCCCGGCTCGCCCAACGAAGGGCTCGCCCAAGCGGTCTTCGTCAGCCCCGGGAGCTTCGCCGATGAACATGATGTCGGCGTTCTCGTTGCCTGTGCCGAACACGAAGTTGGTTCGCGTTTCGGCGAGGGGACACTTGCGGCAATCTTTGATTTGCTCGTAGAAAAGCTGCAGCGGTGAAGGCTTTGGTTTGATTTCTTCCATCAGGAGCTCGGCTTTTTCTCGTTCGATCACCAGGTCGTTGCCGTTCACTTCCAGCTCAGTCGCCAGCCGAGCCAGCAACTTACGCAGTCCTTCTGTGCCAGCTGCACGCGCCATCACTGTCCCCGGTGAAGAGCCGCCACCCGCGCCACCAAACGCCGGGCCACCTCGATTTTGGGAAGCACCGGCCACGCGTCCACGCGACCGTCGCGGTCGAGCAGAAACACCCGGTTGGTGTCCACGTCGAACCCGGCTCCTTCGTGGCGCGGGTTGTTGATCACGATCAGATCCAGGTTCTTGCTTTGCAGCTTCTGACGTCCGTTGGCGAGCTCGTTTTCCGTCTCAACAGCGAAGCCAACCAGCGTGCGCTCCCCCTTGTGCTCGCCGGCCCAGCCGAGGATGTCCTCCGTCTGCTCAAGCTCGAGCACAAGCCCCTGGTCGCCCTTTTTCTTGATCTTCTGGTCGGCGGTCCTCCTGGGCCGGTAGTCACTCACAGCCGCGGCCATGATGAGAACGTCAACATCTTCCCAGCGTCGACGCACGGCCTCCGCCATTTCAGCGCTGGTGCGCACCTCCACGCGCTCAACGCCATCGGCCGAGCGGAGCTGCGTGCGTCCCGTGACCAGCGTGACGTCGGCGCCAGCCCACAGAGCTGCCTCCGCCAGCGCGTAGCCCATTTTCCCGGAAGACCGGTTCGTAAGCACGCGAACGGGATCCAGCGGTTCCTCGGTCGGGCCCGCAGTGACCAGCACCCGCACGCCCTTGAGCGCGTCGTGGCCGAGCAACACGCGTTTCACAGCGTCCAGGATGCGCTCCTTGCTGGCCAGGCGCCCGATCCCCTCTTCGCCGCACGCCAGTTCGCCGCTCTCCGGGTCCACCACCAGCACTCCGCGGTCGCGCAGCGTGCGCAAATTGGCCTGAAACGCCGGGTTGACGTACATTTCCTTGTTCATGGCCGGGCAGAGGATGACCGGCACATTCGCGGCGGCCACTAAGGTGCTGAGGGCGTCGTCCGCCAGCCCCGCAGCCATCTTGCCGACAAAATCGTACGTGGCCGGGGCCACCACAACCACCTGGGCCCAGCGCGCCGCGTCGATGTGTACCGTGGCTCGCGAGCCCGTTTCCGGGTGGAACAGGTCGGTCAGCACCGGCCGTTCCGACAACGCCTCAAAGGTCAGCGGGGCAACAAACTGCTTGGCAGCGGGTGTCATGACCACCTGGACCTCGGCGCCGAGCTTGCGCAGCTCGCGCACGAGTTCGCAGGCCTTGTAGGCCGCGATGCCGCCCGTGACTCCCAACAGTACGCGCTTGCCGCCAAGCAGATCGTCAGGCATCTTGCTGCCCTTGCCAGCTCGTTGCTACGTTAAATCTCTTCTTCCTCGCTACCTTCGTCGATGTAGCGGTAGCGAATCTTGCCCTCGAGCATTTCCTTCATCGCCACCACAGAGGGCTTCGGCAGCCGCAGGTAGTCCTCGTAAGGTTCCGAAGGCGTCAGATCCTCTTCCTCGAAGAAATCGGCCTCGCCGCCGGGACGGATTTCGGTCTGAATCATCAAATTGTGCTGGGTCTGGGCTCTCTGCTCGTCGTTGATCTGCCGCGCTCGTTTCGCCACGATCATCACGGCTTCGTACATGCTCTCGGCATGTTTGAGAACCTCAGACAGGTCCAGAGTTTCAACCATTACAAATCACCTCCTGCGCTATCCCAAATGGTGAATTCTCGCGAATCGCCCACTGCGTCGCCGAATTCCTCTAACGCCAGCCGAACCCAAGAAGATTCAAAGATTTCTGACTGGCTGGAGTTTCCCATCTGCTGGTCCAGGCACGAAAAAGGCGAACGTAACGCTCGCCGAGAAACACATCCTCCTGGACCTGGGCGAGTGCTCAGCCGGATGTGCTCCGTTCAAGCAACCTGCGTTCAATCGCCTCCAGCACCTCCCGCACGGTTGTGTCCAGGTCTTCGTTGACGATGACCGTGTCGTACTGCTTCGCCGCATCCAGTTCCATTTTCACGCGCTGGAGACGACGGTTGATCTCTTCTTCCGAATCAGTGCCCCGTTGCCGTAGCCGCTTTTCCAAAACCTCCAGCGACGGCGGCGCCAGGAAAATGAGCAGGCTGTCCTCGGGAAACGCCCGTTTCAGAGAGAGCCCGCCCTTCACGTCGATGTCGAGCAAAATGATCTTGCCAGCTTTCAGATTCCGGTCGATTTGGTCCTTCAACGTGCCGTACAGGTGACCGTGCACTTCCGCCCATTCTGCGAAAGCCCCTTCCTGAATGCGGCGGCGGAACTCTTCGTCCGAGAGGAAAAAGTAGTCGCGACCGTCTTTCTCTCCCGGCCGTGGCGGGCGCGTGGTGGCCGAAACCGAGTAAACAAACCGGTCGTCGCCGCTGTCGAGAATCCTCTTCACCACCGTCGTCTTCCCGCCCCCGGACGGCGAAGAAATTACCACCAGCAGACCGCGTTGCCCCGCCTTTCTTTCCGCTCCCATCCCGGTTCAGTCCGCCTCTTCCGTTCCAGCGGCGAGCTGTCTGTAGTAGCTCTCCACGCGACTCACCAGTGTCTCCACCGAGTTCGCGGAAAGAATCACGTGGCCGCTGTCCGTCACCACCACAGCTTTGGTGCGGCGACCCATCGTCGCATCCACGAGCATGCCGCGCTCGCGCGCTCCGGAAATCATGCCGCGGATCGGCCGCGACTCCGGCACCACGATGGCCACAATCCGGTCGACAGCCACGTAGTTGCGAAACCCGACGCTAATCATCTTGCCCCGCTACTCAATGTTCTGAACCTGCTCGCGAATCTTCTCAATTTCCTCTTTGAGCTGCACGACACGGTGCGAAATCTCAGCGCTGTACGCTTTCGAGCCGATGGTCGTCGCCTCGCGGTTCATCTCCTGCAGGAGGAAATTCAACCGTCTGCCGACGGGCTCGTCTGCTTCAAGGGCTTTCAGGAACTGTTCGTTGTGGCTGTGAAAGCGGACACACTCTTCGGTCACGTCCATTCGATCGACGATCAGGGCCAGCTCCGTGTTTAGCCGCTCGATGTCGATCTGTTCGTCTTCGAGCAACTGACGGACCCGCTCCTTCAGCTTCCTGAATTGCTCCTCCCGGCGCTCCTCGGCGATCTTTTCGATCTCTTTCACCACCGCCTCTAAGCGTTCCACCCGTTCGCGGAGATCCTTTTCGAGGGCGATGCCCTCCTGCCGACGCATCTCGCGCAGGTTCTCCATTGCCCGCGCCACGGCCTCGGCAATCGGCTCCCACATGCCCTCGATTTCTTCCTCCACACCCTCCGCCGTGATCACGTCGGGGAAGTTGAGCAGGTGATCGAGCGTCACATCTCCGGCAAGGTCCAGCTCATTCTTCAGCTCATTCAGCAGCCTGGTGTACGCCCTGGCCGTCGGCAGGTCGACGCGCAACACCGGGGCTTTGTCTTCCCCGTTGCGAATCTTGATCGTGATGTTCACATGCCCGCGTTCGGCGTACTTTCGCACGACGTCGCGCACACGCTGCTCGAGCGTGGAAAGGTGCTTCGGCAGGCGAACCACGATGTCGAGGAAACGACTGTTGAACGAGCGCGCTTCAGCAACAACGTGAAGGTCACCGCTGACGTACTCCCCCTGCCCGTAGCCGGTCATGCTGAGAATCATGAGGTCGGTGTGTCCCTTCGGGATGTTTGCATTAAGTTCAAGCTCTTACTGGGCTTAGATAATAGCAATTTGCCGCCAAATAGTCAAACGAAATTTCCGAAGCCGGGGTGTGGGGAAGTGCGTGAGGGACAGTGCCTCCGCGGAGGAGAAAAGCCAAGTCCGCTGGCCCCGCCTGGGCATCAAATGCCCAGGCTACGTTGAGAACACGCCCCCTGAAGGGTCTCTTTCTTGCTTCTCCGGCAAACCAACAGAAAGCCCCGTCCACGGGGCGCCCTTCAAGCAAGCCCGGTGATTTGATCACCGGGCGGATTCTGCTGAAAAAGTCCAAGGCAAAGGCCCGAAAAGGTTCACGCGACCGCTACCGAAAAATCCACGATCGCCTGGGCATCAAATGCCCAGGCTACGTTGAGAACGCGCCCCTTGAAAGGGGCTTCACGCTCGTTTCCCAACCAACCCCACAGTGAGCCTCGTTCACGAGGCGATCTTTCAAACGAGCCCGGTGATTTGATCACCGGGCGGAAACAGATCAAACACCCGAAGACCGTGAGGCAACAAATGTTCGTAAGGCTTCTGTCTGAAAAAGAGGGCGTCCCTGA
>JAADFT010000008.1:0-1592 GCA_013152765.1 Calditrichota bacterium
ACGGCAGCCGGATCATCCACAGAGAGGGAGCCGGAATGACGCCAAGAGGGTACCTTGTCGGGTTGAACTCCATCGTGCGAGGCCTGTCGGAGCAGGACATCGAGCGCGTGATCGGTGTGCTCGAGGAAGCGTACAGGCGCGGTCGCCAGGTGTTCGTGATGGGCAACGGCGGCAGCGCGGCCACGGCTTCGCACTTTTCGTGTGATCTGGCCAAGACGGTGCAGGCTAACGGGAAGCCCGGCTTCCGTGTGATTTCGCTGACGGACAACGTCGCTCTGATGACGGCCCTCGGAAACGACGTGGGCTACGAAGACGTCTTCCGCGGGCAGCTCGCCAACCTGCTCAGGCCGGACGACGTCGTGGTCGGAATCAGCGGCGGTGGGCGCTCGCCCAGCGTGCTCAAGGCCATCCGCTTTGCCCGGGAGAAGGGCGCAACCACTGTGGCGCTCACGGGCATGGTGGACGGCGGCGGACCACTGGCGAAGCTGGTCGACCACGCCATCGTTGTCCCGAGCTCCAACTACCAGTACATCGAAGACGTGCACCTCATGCTCGTCCACCTGATGACGACCATTCTCAGACAGCGACTTTTTGAAGGGCCTTCTACGGTGAAGGTGGTGGAGGAAGGCCAAGAAACGGTTCAAGAGAATCCGGGAGGGGACACGGCCCATGCGTATTCTCGTCGTTACGACAGCGCACCATCCGCGGTTTGACTGCCAGGCACTTCTGTACGAGTACTTCGCCGAACAACCGGGAAATGAGGTAACCGTCATTGCTCCTGCCACAACGGACGTGACGCGCGGTTCGCAGCCTTTGCCTGAGCGCGAGGACTACGGTCGCGTCCACGTGCGGCGCCTCTACCGCGACATTCCGGAAATGTGGCGCAACCCCCACGCTCGGGCAGAGGCCTTCGTCCAGACTGTGCGCGAGGCTCAGCCGGACGTAATCTGGTGCTGGCACGAAGGCAACTACCCCCTGGCGAAGTACGCCAGTGAAATCACCGGTGCGCCGGTTGTGCTTTACCTGGAATTTCCGACCGAGGCCATCCTGAAGCGAAGCCGCAACGACGGTGTTCCGGCCGTGCTGTCCTGCGTGCGTACCCACAGGCGGATCGAGCGGGCCATGACCTGGGGCGGCCAGTACTTCTTGCAGGTGAACGCGCCAGCGGGCGTCCCGAAAGCCGAGTCTTACTGGCAGGAAGAGAAACTCAACCGCGGGATCTTCGTCGGCAGCTTGGGTTACGGCTACAAGGACCCGGAGCGATTTGTGGCCCTGTTGCCGCGCCTCTTCGAAGAGACGCCGATGGAAGAGTTCATGCTGATTTCGTCGGGAAGTGAGTTCCCGCGGCGAATCCTGGAGAGGTACGGTTCACGCTACAAAATCGAGTACAGGCCGCACGCGACGCGCGAAGAGATCTTTCAGGAAATCGCGAAGAGCAAATTCAGCGTCACGACGATGCGCGGCGAGTGGCCTGGAGCCTTCCCTTGCGAGTCGTGGGCGTTGAAGACGCCCGTGTTTGCTGCTGGTGGCACGATGGGTGGCATGATCGAGGACGGCGTCTCCGGAGTGACCTCGCTCGAGGGCGTGAAGCG
>JAADFT010000008.1:1616-19339 GCA_013152765.1 Calditrichota bacterium
CGAATTCAGGAAGAGGGTTACAAACGCTACCTCTCGGAGTACGCCACCGAAGCCGTCGGCGACCGGTGCCTGCGCGTGTTCGAGGGGCTGGTACAGGGCAAGATGGACGAGGTTTGGGAAGAGCTCCGCTGGCATGCCCCGGAAACGGAAGAGCAGAAAGGCAGGCGAGTGGTGGTCAGCTTCGCTCCGCCAAACACGAAGCGCCTGCGAATTGGCCTGCAAATTCCGAAGGCGGGCACATTCACGGGGCAGGTTTGGGGCGACGAAATCCTGGCCGAAGGGCTGGCGGACGCTTTGTCCCAGCTGGACATCGTGGAACAGGCTGTCGTTTACACCCCCGTGAGCATTCACTCCAATCTGGACCTGGTGATTTCGTTTTACCCGTACCCGGAGACGCTTTTTGTGCCGGAGGCGGCGAATTTCTGGTGGCTTCAGGCGGGCCTGCTGCACACGGAGAGCACGGAAAAAATCGACACGGCCATTGCCCTGTACGAGGATTTCTTTGCTGCGGGTACGGGCGTCGCCAAATGGCTGCGACAGTACGGCCGCGAAGCTGTTTTGATGCCGATGAGCGCAGACCTGGCAATCTACCGGCCGCACAGACCAGTGCCCGAGTACCAGCACAACGTGGTGTTCATCGGCAACAACTACGGGCGCGAGGAGATCCTGGAACGCTACCTGTTACCGCTTGTTCCCCTCGGACTTCGGGTCTACGGCTCCGGCTGGGAAAAGGTGCCCGAGCTCGCCGGGGCTTTTCTGGGTTCGATTCACCCGCGCGAGGTGCCGAAAGTGTACTCCTCGGCCAAAATCGTCCTGTCCGTGCACAAAGAGTGGCACGCAAAGATGGACATTCCCACGACGCGGCTCTGGGAAGCTACGGCCTGTGGTGCGGCAGTGGTCTCCGACCCGGTTCCTTTAGGCCAGCAAATCTTTGGCGACGCCGTAGTGTGGTCGGGAGGTGGCGCAGACCTGGTGGAAAAGGTGCGCTTCCTGCTGGAAAACGACGCGGCTCGCGAGGCTTTGAAAGCCAAGGCCCGACTGCATGCCTTGCGAACCGGCGGTTTCCAGGGTCAGGCGGCGCTGTTACTGTCGCGCTACGGCCGTGTGGCGGATCCCGAAGCCAGGCGTCGGGAACGTGTGAACCGCCTCTGTGCCAGCGGTGAAAAGCTGGCCAACCAGGGGAACACGGCGGCAGCACGTGGTTGCTACGAGACCGCCCTGCAACTTGACCCCGCGTCGGCTGAAGCAGCCAACGGACTCGGGGCGGTGCTCTGGTCGGAAGGGAAGCAGGAGCAGGCCTTGGATTTCTTCCGCCAGGCCGTTGAGAGTGATCCCGGCAACACCGACGCGCTCTACAACCTGGTCGTGGCGGCGCACGAAGTGGGTGCGTTCGGGCTGCTGGAGAAGGTGCTGCGGGGCATCCTGGCGCGAGAGCCCGCCCGTCCGGACTTGCTGCCCATCCTGGCGGATGTGGAGATCAGGCAAGGCCGCATGAAAGAGGCAGAGACGTTGCTCGAAAAAGCCGTTCGCCTGGACCCGACCAACCAGGAGACACGACGGGTTCTGGAGGAATTGCGCGGCGGTCGGGCACCGCGCCGCATGGCTTCGGGCGTGAGCGTTGGCTGAAGGACGGAAGAGTGCAGAACGGGAAAACGAACAGGGCGGGGCTTGTTCGTGCAAAAGCCGCAAACGGGAGCGAGCGGAATGGCTGACGCAGTTCGGTTGATGTACTACGGCAACCAGAACGTGGGCGCTGCCTGTCTGGAGGAGTTGCTTGCCCACGACGGGATCGACGTCGTGGGCGCCGTGGTGCTGGACCCTTTTCCCGACGAAACGCTGAAGTACCGCTCGGTTCGACAGGTGGCCGAGGCTGCTGGCGTGCCGGTGTACGCTCCCGAGGACATCAACAGCGAAGCCTTTGTGAGTTTCATCCGCGACCAGCGGGTTGACTACGGCATTTCGGTAGCCTGGCGGAAGATTTTCAAACCGCCTCTGATTCAAGCGCACAAGAAAGGAATCCTCAATTTTCACGGCGCCTACCTGCCCGGTTACCGCGGCGCAAATCCCACAAACTGGGCTGTGCTGCGAGGGGCCAGAAGCACTGGCGTGACCGTCCATTTCGTCGACGAGGGTGTAGACACCGGGCCGATCGTGCTTCAAAAGCGGCTTGAGATCGGGCCGGAGGAAACGGCCTGGCAGGTGCGACAGCGTCAGGATGCGCTCAGTGTCGAGTTGATGCGGGAACTTGTGGGGTTGCTCAAGGGCGGCGAGCTACGCGCCGTGCCCCAGGACCTGCGCCGGGGACGCACCTACGGGATTCGAAAACCAGAAGACGGCCTCTTGAATTTCGAGAAACCGGCCCGGGAGTTGTACAACCAGATTCGAGCGCTTACAAAGCCTTACCCGGGCGCGTTCACCTACGTGCAGGGGCGCAAACTCGTCATCTGGTGGGCTGAGGTCGTGTCGCGACCGGAGGGGCCGGGAGTGTTTTTCCGCTGCGGCGACGGCAAGTACCTGAAGGTTGTCGACGCCGAGACAGTGAGCTGAAGCGGAAAGTTGCAACACCTGGAAACAGACGCTTCGCAGATTCAGGGGTGGTGAGGTTTTCTTCAAATCACCGCCGAAAACAGGGAAGGAGACAGCGGGTGAAGAGAGCTCTGGTCATTCAACGTCTGAAATTTGGCGACATCGCGCAAACGCTGCCTGCTCTTGCGGCACTGCGAAGTCAACATCCGGACTGGGAAATCTGGGTCCTCGGCCGTGGGCGCTACGTGACGTTGCTGGAGCGGGCGAAGGCGATCGACCGGGTTGTCTCGACCGGACCGGAGTGCGCCGTAACAAACGCCGCCGCGGTGGAACGGTGCGCCCAGGACATCGTGCGAGATCTGCCGGGAGACACGTGGGAGCTGGTGGCCAACCTGTCGCACGATCCCGTGGCCGGGCGAGTGGCGACTCTGTTGCCCGCGCGCTCCCGTAGCGGCCTGCTGGTTGACGCACGCGGCGAACGCTCGCTGGCCGGCGATGCCGTTCGTTACCTGTTCGGCGCCGTCGGCGCGCGACGCCTGGGCCGAATCCACCTGTCGGATATTTACAGCTGGGCTCTCGGTGCTCAGGCGCAACGGGTGACTTTCCCGTTGCTCGAGCCAAGCTCCGAGGACCTGGAAACCGTGCGGTCGAAGCTGCATGCCGCCGGTTGGGACGACTCACGCCAGCTCGTCCTTTTTCAGCTCGGTACCGCTGCGCCGGAGAGACGCTGGCCGGTTCACCTGTTCGCGCGGCTCGGCCGCATGCTGGCCACCTTTCCTGGCATTCAAATCGCGCTGATTGGCAGCGACGACGAACGCGCTCTCGCTGAGGCCTACCTGCAACTCGCACCGGGAACGGCCCTGGATCTGGTCGGTCAGATCCCCATCCAGGAGTTGCCTGCGTTGAGTCGCCTTTCTGCCACACTTGTGGGTGCCGACACCGGGCCAACGCACATCGCGGCGGCAGCGGGCGCCGACGTTGTGGGCATTTACCACGCCACCGCCTGGGTGCACGAGACCGGGCCGTACGGCGAGGGACACGTTGTTTTGCAGGCTGACCTGCAGTGCTCGCCTTGTTTTCAGCGTACCGCCTGTACCGAAAAACCGTGTGCTGTGGCAGTGCAGCCGGAACACGTGATTCAGGCTCTTGTGTGGCGAGGCATCCTGCCGGAAGACGAAGTGCCCGAAGAATTTCTGAGTGCTCCGTGGACGAACGTGCGCGCGTTCGCCTCGGAAATGCAGGCCTGGGGCGTCGGGTACCGGCAAATCGCAGGCGAGTTTGCCCCGGCGGAGGAGCTCCTGGCAGCAGCCAACCAGGCAGCCGCACACGAGCTGTGGTTTGGAACAGCAGGGTCTGTGGATGCCGGCTTTCTCCGCCAGGAGGAGCTCCCTGGCGACAGTCCGTTTGCAGAGATGCGAGATCTTCTGGCTTTAGCTGAGCTGGCCGATGAGGGCGCAACCTACGCGGGACAAATCTTGCGCTCGGTGCGCAACGTCTCGAAAGTCGGCAAGAAACTGAACAATCTGGCTCGGAAACTCGACGACGTGGACGCCGGGATCCGCGATCTGGGCGACGGCGCGGCTTTAGTGCGATCCTACCTGGTGGAAACGCAGAAGCTTTTGCCGGGCGGCGACCTGGTCAAAATGGCCCGGGAAAGTGAGAAGGCGTACGCCACTGCGGCGCAGTGGGCAAGACTTGCAGCCCAGTGGCTGGAACGCTGGGTCGGTGAACGAGAGGAGGCAAATCGTGGCGAAGCGGAAACGGAGCGGGAAGCGGTCGCGGAAATCCAGTAGGAGCGCCGGGCGGCCCAGGCTGACCCTGTGCATGATCGTGCGCAACGAGGAGGCCTCCCTCGGTCGCTGTCTGGACAGCGTGAAGGCCGTTGTGGACGAGATTGTCGTTGTCGACACGGGGTCGGAGGACCGGACTCTTGAGGTGGCGAAAGCCTACGGCGCCAAGACGAAACAGATCCAGTGGGAGAAGGACTTTGCGGCGGCGCGCAACGTCTCGCTTGAGCTTGCCACTGGCGACTGGGTGCTGTTGCTGGACGCAGACGAAGTGATCCCCGCTTCGGAGCTGGACCGTTTGCGTGCGGCAGTGGACAGCCCTTTCGCCGACGCTTACCGAATGACGACCCGCAACTACCAGCCGCACCCCACCGGGATGGGGGTAAAAGCGGTCAAGGGTGAGTACCCGGAAGAGGAAGGCTTGAAGTTCTGGGTACCCACGACCAAGATTCGCCTGTTTCGCCGCGTGGAGGGTGTGCATTTCGTGGGCGCTGTGCACGAACTGGTGGAGCAGTCGATTGAGGCGCTCGGCATGAGCGTGGCCGACCTGACCGTTCCGGTGCTTCACTTCGGCGACGTTGCCAAGAAGCGCGATCCGGATCGCTACCTGGAGGTGGCCCGGCGGAAGGTTGCCGAGTCGCCAGAAGATCCGAAGGGCTACTTCGAGTTGGCCACAGTCCTGAACAAGCTGCGCCGCTACGAAGAAGCCGTCGACGTTTTGACCAAGGGGCTGGAGGTAATCGAGGCTGGGCACACGGCCCCTTACGTGCAGACCGAGCTTTTCTACGCAGCCCGGGGCAACGCCCTCCAGGGGCTGGGCCGTTACGAAGAGGCAATTCTCGACTACCGCCGTGCACTGGGCCTGTCGCCGCGTGCTCACGAGTTCTGGAACAACATCGGTGTTTGTTACGAGAGCTTAGGCAAGTTCGACAAGGCGGCAGAGTACTACGAACGCGCCCACAAACTGGCGCCAGCGCTTCCGCTGCCAAAATCGAACCTGGAACGGGTGCGCAAAAAGCTCTCGGGCGACATTCGGCTCTCCGTGTGCATGATCGTGAAAGACGCCGAGCAAACCCTGGAGCGTGCCATCCGCAGCGTTCTTCCGTTCGCGGACGAGGTGGTGGTGGTCGACACCGGGTCTTCGGACCGCTCCGTGGAAATCGCCACGCGGTTGGGGGCAAAAGTTGGGCATTTCGCCTGGCGTGACGACTTCGCAGCCGCTCGCAACGCGTCCCTCGAGATGGCTACGGGAAAGTGGATCCTGTGGGTCGACGCCGACGACGTGGTGCCCGCCACAGAGTGGCCCAAGTTGCAGGAACTGAAGTTCGAAGAGCCAGACAAAGCGTTCATGTTCATTCTGCGGAACGAGGGCGCTGCGGGAGAAAAATGCTGGCAACTCCGCATGTTCCCGAATCGGTCCGGCGTGAAGTTTGTTTTCCCCGTTCATGAGCAAGTCACACCCTCGCTCCAGGAGCTGGGCATCCCGATCACTACCGCGAATGTCGAGATCGTGCACACTGGGTACTCCTCGGAGGAGGTCGTTCGGGAGAAAAAAGAGAAGTACCTGCGCTACCTGTTGCGTTACCTGGAAACGCACCCCGAGGACCAGCTCGCTCGCTACCACGTTGCCTTTACCTACCACACTACGGGCAGACAACGTCAGGCTGTGGAAGAGTTTCGCCGAATTACGAGCGACCGCCAGTTCGAGGCGCAAAACCCGCGCGTGTACGCCAACGCGTTGCTTTACTTAGGTAGAGCCTACCTGGAACTCGGCGAAACCGAACAAGCAATTTCGGCCTTGCAGGAAGCTCGGTCGCGCGGATTCGAAAAGGGCCTTGTGGCTGTCTCGCTGGCCCAGGCCTACAACCTGCGCAAGGAACCCGAGAAAGCTTTGCAGGCCCTGGAAGAGTTTCCTTTCGAAGAGCCCGAAATTTCTCCGATGCCTGTCGACCTGGACGCGATGCGCTACTCCGCCTACTACCAGAAGGGGTTAGCTCTGGAGGCGCTCGAACGCATCCCGGAGGCACTTGAGGCTTACGCCGAAGCTCAGCGAACCACCGACCGCTACGACCTGGCGCAGCGGCGAATGGCCATTTTGCGCCGCCGCCTGCGCGCGAGCACCGACTGGGGAATGGCTCTCGAAGAACTGGCCAGGTCAGGGGCAGCCACGGCGGAAGACATGTACGAGCTTGGCAACAGGCAGGTACACGAAAGAAAAATCGAGGAAGCCGAGAATAGCTACCGCGCGGCGCTGGAGCAAGATCCCGAGCACGTGGGCGCCAGGCTCGCTCTGGCTGCGTTGCTGCGCCGGAGCGGTCGCACGCGTGAGGCCATCGAGCTGCTGGTTGCCGGGGTGAAGAAAAGCTCCCGACCTGAAGTGGCAGCCGCCCTTGTAGATGCGCTTTTTGCTGAGGGGCAGTGGGAGGCCATCCTCGCGCTGCCTGTTGACGAGAACACGTGGGCCGCTCGTTTTGCTGCACGGCTTTTTAGCAACGCTGAAGGTGAACCGTGGCTGGAGCTTGGCCCTGTGGCCGCCGAGCTTCGCAGCCGTTGCCAGGGGCGCGAAATCGAGGTCGCCGACATCTGGGAAGTCGGACGCAATCTGCCGGGGACGGCGCGTTTCCACTTGGCTGCTGCGTGTGCGCACCTGGATCCCTCGATTCGAGAAGCTGTAGAAACCGCTGCTGAGTGGGCTCAGCGGGGGTACCTGGACAAAGCGGCCGAAGTGGTGGAAAAGGCATTGGGAGTGTCGGAGTCAAGCCCTGAAACGTTGCAGTGGATCTCTGCGCTACTGGAACGACTCCAGAAGGGGCCTCAGGTTGACGTGACCGGTGCGCCCACTCTCGAAACGGGATCGGTTGAGACAGTAGACGTACTGTCCAGTGAGGCAGGCATCAGCCAGTAGCCTGTGTTGGGGATGTGTGCAGTTGTGCTAACCTTGCTGGGCGCGGTCCAAAATCCTTGTCTTGACGCGAGACTCTGGACGTTCAGCGCGTCGCGGCGAGACCTCTGGTTGCTGGATGCTGGTTGTCCGAAAGGCAGATGACGAAGATCACAGCGAGAAGGAATCTCGCTGCTGTCTAAAGTTTCTGCGCCGGTGGACGATAGTTGCTTTGAAAACGAAAGGCCAGAAATCAGGCGAAAGGAGGTGAGGATCAAAACGAAGCGAGATTCGGGGGAATGTCGACTGGGCAGGGAAGCTTAGTCAGGACACGAGAAACACAACAAGGAGGTTGACATGTCACTGCGCATCATGCACAACATCGCTGCGATGAACGCCCACCGGCAGTTGCTGATTTCGGACAACCTGTTGTCCAAATCCCTGGAGCGTTTGTCCTCCGGTTACAGGATCAACCGGGCTGCGGACGACGCCGCTGGGTTGGCGATTTCGCAGCGCATGCGCGCCCAGATCGCCGGTCTGAAGATGGCCAGCCGGAATGCCAGCCAGGCAACCAACCTGGTGCAGACCGCTGAAGGGGCCATGAACGAGATCCACAACATGCTGACGCGTATGCGTGAGCTTGCCGTCCAGGCGGCATCGGACAGCGTGAGCTCGAGCGATCGCTCGGCCATCAATCAGGAGTTCACGCAGTTGCGTCAGGAAATCGACCGAATCGCGAGCGTGACCGAGTACAACGGTGCCTCGCTGATCGACGGTTCGTACAGTGGCAACACCGTCAGCACCGGCTCGACCGCGTACGATGAAGACGGTGTTGTGGAGATCACGCTCAGCGGTGCGACCACTGGAACGTACACCTTCACCGACGCCACTGGTGACACGCAAGTCACCCTGAGCAACGGAACCATCACCGAGACGGTCAGCTACAGCGCTCCGACGACGGGCAACACGACGGTGCTGAACTTCTCGACGCTCGGTGTACAGGTGACCATCAACTGGAACTACGAAGCCGGTGACCTGAGCGGCAAGAATATCGTTGTGGACAGCGGCAGCGGTGGTGTGTTCCAGGTTGGTGCAGACAACACGAGCAACGACCGGATCTCCTTCAGCATCGGTAACCTGAAAGCGACCGGTTCCACGTTGAACCTGAGCAGCGTCAGTCTGTCGACCCGCTCCGGAGCGCAGTCGGCGATTGACGCGATCGACAGCGCCATCGACGCTGTGAACACGCAGCGTGGTCAGTTGGGTGCTGTACAGAACCGATTGTCTTACACGATCGCCAACGTGAACAACGCTGCGGAGAACCTGCAAGCTTCCGAATCGACGATTCGCGACGCGGACTTCGCGGAGGAAATCACCCAGTTCACACGGGCTCAGATCCTGGTGCAAGCAGGCACGGCCATGCTGGCGCAGGCAAACGTGCAGCCGCAGGCGGTCCTGAAGCTACTCGGCTAATTTACCGGGTGACGAAACGGGAAGCGCGAAGCTCTCGCGCTTCCCGTCACCTCGGGAGGCCAAAGTGAGGTGGTGATGATGCATGTGGATTCCATCGCCAGTAGCTACCAGGTGACCGTTCCTGCGGTGGACGGCGGGCGGAGCCAGGAGGCCCTGCCCAGGCCGCGGCAGGACGCTGCGGATTTTGTGCCTGTTCACGTGCCTTCGTTGAAAGACGTAGGAAACGCTGAGGCTCAGCAAAAGGACGAACAGGCACGCAAAACGGAAGAGACCTTCAAGAAGGTCAACGAGAGGATCAACGAACTCGTCCAGAGCTTTCAGCGTCACCTGCACTTCGAGATCCATGACAAAACGGGGATCATGTTTGTGCGGGTTACGGACGCACGAGAGGGGAAAGTCCTGCGCGAATTGCCCATGAAGGAAGTGCTCGACACGCTTGCACGCATTCAGGAGGCTGTTGGCCTCTTCATGGATAACAAAGCGTGAGCAATGCCAGGCGTGCAGCCGACGGAAGAAGCTCAAATCCACTGGTTTGGCAACCTCGCGGAAGATGAGGATTCGCGGAGCGCAGGAGGCGCTCATCCAGCCAGCCATCAAGGTCACATCAGGTTTAGACTGTAACGAGGGTGAGCGTCTATGCTGACGCAGGGTTTGTCGTTCGGTGGTTTGGCCAGCGGGCTGGACACCAAGCAGATCATCGAGCAGCTCATGGCCATCGAGCACCGGCCCGTCGACATGCTGGCGCAAAGGCAAAACCACTACGAGGACTTGCTCGAGGCCTGGAGACAGGTCAATTCCAAACTTCTTTCCCTGAAGTCTGTTGCAGACAGCCTGTCCGAGCTTTCCGCGTTTCACCTGTACTCGTCGTCTTCCGAAGACGAAGACATCGTGACGGTTAGCACCACCACCGACGCGCAGCCGGGATCCCACTCAATCCGGGTTCTGCAGCTCGCTCAGCCGGAGAAACTCGCCTCGGCGGCTTTCGACGATTCGTCGGAAGCTCTGGGATTTTCGGGCGAATTCCTTGTCAACGGCAAGGTGGTGAGCATCCAGTCCACTTACAGCCTTCTGGACATTCGCGATGCCATCAACAACGCCGATGCGGGAGTGACAGCGTCTGTCCTCGCAGTGAACGACAGCACCTACCAGCTCATCCTTTCGGCCGACGACCCCGGTTCCGACGGGTTCGACCTGCTGGACGCGAGCGGGAGCGACGTGCTGCAGTCTCTTGGCTTTTCCGTCGGAACGGAGACGTGGAAGAACCAGATCGACGGCGGTGCGGCGACTGACTACTTCAGCAGCCGGACTTCAGCAATCAAAACGATCCTCGGTTTGACGAGTGCTCCCAGCGGGACGATCAAGATCAACGGTGTGGACGTCTCGATTGATCTGTCCACTGACAGCCTGAACGACATCAAGGACAAGATCGACGCTGCTGGCATTACGGGTGTGACAACCAGCATCACGACGGACACGTCTTCCAGCACGACGAAGTACCGCCTGGAAATCACCGGTGTTACGAGTTTCACGGACAGCAACAACGTGCTGGAAACGTTAGGTGTGCTGGAAGCCGATTTCTCACAGGGCAAGTCCCAGGTGCTGACCGGCTCGGCGGTGAACTACAAGTCAGACGGTGTGACGCCGATTGACGCCAGCACGAAGTGGAGCGAGATCTACGGGGCCAGCGTTAGCAACGGTGACACGATCACCATCAGCGGCACGGACCACGACGGCAATTCGGTGTCGGGGACGTACACCATTTCCGACGTGAACGACACCGTGCAGGGATTTCTGGACTACATCGAGAGCCTCTTTGGGGATGTGACGGCCGGATTCGATTCTTCGGGGAAGCTCCAGATCACGGACAACCAAACGGGCCAGAGTCAGCTGGCTGTGACGCTGACGGAGAACAACGAAGGCGGCGGCTCCCTCAACTTTGGGACACTGAGCGTGTCGACCTACGGCTACAACATCCGGTTGGCCAGCGGGCAGGATGCGCGGTTCGAGATCGACGGCGTTCTGCTCACCCGCTCAACCAACGTTGTTTCGGACGCGATTGACGGCGTCACGTTCACGTTGCACAAGGCTGACAGCTCCTCCACGGTGAACGTGTCGGTCACTCGCGATCTGGACAGTGTGAAGCAAAAAATCCAGGATTTTGCGCAGAAGTACAACGACATCGTGCAGTACATCAACCAGCAGTTTACGTACAACGAGGACACGCAGGAGTCGGGAACGCTGTTCGCCGACGTTACCCTCAAGAGCATCCAATCCAGCATCCGGCGGATTTTGGTGAATGAGGTGGAGGGACTGCCCTCGTCGATGAACGCGCTGGCACAGGTGGGCATCACCACGGATCGCAACGGGCTGATCCAGATTGACGACGCGGACCTGACGGATGCCCTTGAAGACAATTTCAACGACGTCGTTAAGCTGTTCATCGGCCAGGGCACAGCGAGTGACTCCGACATCCAGGTGCTGGACTGGACCAAGAACACGCAGCCGGGCACGTACGACGTCGTGATCACGCAGGCTGCGGAACAGGCCTCTGTCACCGGTTCAGCGGACCTGACTTCTGGCCTGAGTTCCGACACGACGCTCACGATCACAGACTACGCCACCGGCTGGGAGGCGACGGTCAATTTGTACGCCGGGGACACGATCGACACGATCGTCAGCCGGATCAACACGGAGTTGTCCACGGAGTACAACCAGCAACTCACCAGCTCGGAAGCGTTGACAGCCAGTGGGAATCCAATCACGACGAGCACGCTGTTGACGGACATCGACACGGGTAGCAACCCGGCTTTCACAGTCGGCGACACGATCCAAATCTCCGGCAAGGAGCACGACAACGGTGACATTGAAGACACCTTTACGGTAGAAGCTGACAGTACAGTCCAGGATCTACTGCGGGCAATTCAGGATGCCTACGGTGGCGAGGTCGTGGCTTCTGTGGATTCCAGCGGTCACATCGTGATCGAGGATGTGACGACGGGGCGAAGCTACACAACGCTGGAGCTCAAACGCTACCATGACAGTTCCGAGTACCAGGACTTCGGCACGTTCAACACCACGGTCACGGGACGCTACTCGCTGGGCATCACGGCGTCGAACGAGAGCGGGCACCTCAAGATCACCCACACTGCGTGGGGGTCCAGCAACGGCTTTACGATCAGCGAATCTGGCTCAGAGCTGGGCATCACAGCGGGCACGTACCAGGGTGTGGACGTAGAGGGAACAATCAACGGTGAGGAAGCTACCGGATCTGGTCGCGTGTTGACCGGGAACAGCGACCAGACGAACATCGCTGACCTGAGCATCCTGGTGACACTAACGCCGGACCAGCTAAGCAGCCAGGGGCAGGACCAGGGTACGGTGACGATCACGAAGGGCGTGGCGGCTCAAATGGAAGATCATCTGGATTTCATCACGGATTCGCACACAGGGTACGCTTCGCAGCGTGAGGAAGTGCTGCAGGACATCATCGATGACATCCAGGACCGGATTGACATGTGGGAGGAACGACTCGCACTACGCCGGATACAGCTTGAGCAGCGTTTCACAAACCTGGAACGAATGCTGTCGACGATGAATTCGTTGAGTTCTTACCTTGGTTCCCAGATTGCGAATTTGGGTGGGTAACACGGGGTTTTGAGACTACGAGCTTGAGCACTACGGCGGAACGGAAGCGACTAAACCGGGACGGAGGCGAGTAGATGGCGCCATTTGCGGGACTGAACGAGTACAAGCAGGTTCAGATTGGTACGGCGGAGCAGGGCAAACTGATCTTGATGTTGTACGACGGTGCCATCTCGTCCCTGAACCGAGCGGCGGAGGCTCTGCGTCAGGGCGACCACCTGATGAAGGGACAACTCATTTTGAAGGCTCAGGACATTCTGCTCGAATTGCTCGCTGGTCTGGATCTTGGGGCTGGTGAGCTCGCCGTGAATCTGCAGTCGCTTTACTTGTTCATGTACCGGCATCTGAATGAAGCTAACCTGAAGAAAAGCGAGAAACACATTCAGGAGGTGCTGAACATTCTCACTTCCCTGCGCGAAGCGTGGGGCAAGGCGGTCGATCAGGTCTCCCGGGAGGGCACGACGGTGGCAGAGGCGCGTGCGGAGATGGCTGTGGTTGCCTGAGGGAGACAACAATGGTGACACCGGAGGACATCGCGCTGGCTGACGCGCTGAGGCAGCGCCTCAGTGAACAGCTACGCACGATCAACCGCTTGCGCTCGGTGAGTGAGCGGCAGCGCAGGTCTCTGCGCAACAGGGATTTTGTGAAGCTGGCCGAACACGAGCGCGAGAGACAGCAGATTTTCGAGCAGATCCGAAGGGGGGACAAAGAACTTGATCAGCTCAAGAACGCCTGGACTCAGAAGCGAGAGCGCATGCCCACTTCGGAGCGACAGGCGATTGACGACTTGATGGAACGTTTGCGCGACAGTCTCCGTAACATTCTTGCAATTGAAGGCGACAACATCAATATGGTCCGAGAATTGCGGGACGAAGTGGACAGAGAACTTCGCAAGCTAATGGGCGGTCGAAAGGTGGCCGGCTACGGTTCAACCAAGCTTGCGGAAGGGCGATTTCTGGACACAAAAGGGTAGACTCGGAAGACTGTTCGTGCAGCAGCGAAACACCTGAAACGGAGAGAGACGTCCTACGGAAAGGATGGATGACATGGAGATTAGAGGAATTGGACCGGGACTGGGTCCGCAAGAATATCAGCGCCAGAACGCAGAAAAAGCACAGCAGCCGAATGAGGCTCCGCGGCAGGACGACATCCAGATCTCTGAGGAGGCAAAGCGGCTATTCAAGGAAAAAGCTGCTGACGCAACTGCTGTGTCTTCGCAGGAGCAGCGGGTTGCGGATCTCGAGGAGAAGCTGACACAGAAGCTGGTTTCTGCCGGAGCTGTTGGTAGCCCCGAGGAAGCGCGGTCGCTGGCGTCGCGCGTGGCTGCCAAAGCATTCGAAGGCGGTGAGACATCTGACAGGCTCGAGGCGATTCGCCAGAATGTGGCCTCTGGTGCGTACGACTCGAAAGAGGTCCTGAACAAGGTTGCGGACCGACTGATGGAGGACATGGGCCTCTAAGACAGGCTTAGCGATCTGCCTGTACGTGCTGTGTGCAGATACTGATCTGGGCAAGTTGAAGCCTGAGTACTCCGAGGCTTCGGTCTGAGCATTCGGTTGCTCCCCATGGCAAGGAAATGCGCCGTTCCCAGCTGATGCGGGAACGGTTTTTTTCTTCTTCTCGGCCCTCCCGGATTGTCTGATCTAACCACTTGCCGGTCTGAAAAGTCCTGAACAAGGCGTTGGCTTAAGATCCTTCAGGAGCGGAAGCTGGCGTGCGTGAGTTTGGAAAACGGTTCCGCCTGTTGTCCGGACGGAGCGTGCAGACCTGAGCACGTGGCTTCCCGAAATGAGTTAAGGGCACGGAGGCTGAGTGCCACGCTTGGCTCTTTCCTTGACAAGTACCGATTTTTCCGTTATATTTGAGCGTTCGCCGAAAGGGGTCAGCCGATCAAACAGGAGTGACTCTTGTTACCGAGGTTTGGCATTCGAATTAGCATTTCGTTTCCAGCGTGTGGCTAAGCCGCATCTCGACAGATCGGGATGCGGCTTTTTTAATTGAATTGGATTCAGCAAGAAAGGGGAACAATGGGCAACGAACCGCTGATTCTGGTGATCAACCCGGGCTCGACCTCCACCAAGATGTCGGTTTTCGAGGGGCCCAAAGAAGTGTACACCAAAACGCTTTACCACTCTGCGGAAGAGCTGGCGCAATTCGAACACATCAGCGACCAGCTCGATTTCCGCGTGAGCGTGATCGAACAGCAGCTCGCCCAGAACGGCTTTGCTGATCGACGGATCGACGCGGTGGTGGGCCGTGGAGGTCTGTTGCGGCCGCTTGAAGGCGGCACCTACCGTGTGAACGAGAAGATGGTGCAAGAACTGCGAGAGGCACGTTACGGTGAACACGCGAGCAACTTGGGTGCGATCATTGCTTACAAAATCGGGCAGGAGCACGGTGCGCCTGCCTTCATCGTGGATCCGGTGGTGGTGGATGAGCTGGAAGACATCGCGCGCCTTTCGGGGTTGCCAGAACTGCCGCGGAAGAGCATCTTTCACGCGCTGAATCAAAAAGCTGTGGCGCGCAAAGCGGCGGCTCGCCTTGGCAAGAAGTACACAGATGTGACCCTGATCGTGGCGCACATGGGTGGGGGGATTACGGTCGGGATTCACAAAAACGGCCGGGTGGTGGATGTGAACAACGGTCTGGACGGCGAGGGCCCCTACACACCGGAACGGACTGGAACGCTGCCGGTTGGCGATCTGATTCGCCTTTGCTACTCTGGCAAGTACACGCGGTCCGAGATGCTCAAGAAGAACAAAGGGCAGGGTGGTGTCGTAGCGTACCTCGGTACGAATGACATGCGTGAGGTCGAGAAACGGGCTCTTGCTGGCGAGCAACCGTGGCGACTGGTGTACGAAGGGATGGCTTATCAGGTCGCAAAAGAGATTTGTGCTCTCGCGGCTGTGGTTAGCGGAAAGGTGGACGGCATTGTGCTGACGGGAGGTGTGGCTCACTCGAAGGTCTTCACGGGCTGGATTCGCGAGCGGGTTGAGTTCCTCGCGCCTGTGCTGGAATTCCCCGGCGAAGAAGAGATGGAAGCGCTGGCGTTGGGTGCGTACCGGGTGCTAACGGGTGAAGAAGAGGCGAAGGAGTATGACTGAGCAGGTGGAGCAAGGGAGCAAGACGAGCTGGTTCGATCGACTGGTTGAGCGCGTACAGGGGGAGCGTCGGAAAACGATCGTGGTAGCCATGGCGCAGGAGGCCCACGTTCTTCAAGCCTTGGAAACGGCGCGTAAGCACCGGCTGGCCGAAGGGATCCTCGTAGGAGAAATGGACGCTATTCGGCGGGAGGCTGAGAAGGCAGGGGTCGACCTGGCCCATTTCGAGATCGTGCCGCAGCGCGGCGAGTGTGAGGCTGTGCTACGTGCCATCGAGGTTGTTCGCTCCGGCGAAGGTGATCTTCTGATGAAAGGGAAATGCTCCACGTCGACTTTTCTGCGAGGCATTCTCGACAAGGAGAAGGGATTGCGGGGGCCAAGGCTTCTGTCGCACCTTGCGATTTTCGAGGTGGAGACGTATCCGAAGCCGATCTTCATGTCGGATGCCGCCATGAACATCAGCCCGGACCTTTCGCAGAAGATCGAGATCACGCGCAACGCCATCGAGGGGGCGCAGAAACTTGGCGTGGAAGTGCCGAAGGTGGCGCTGATTGCGGCAGTCGAAAAGGTCAATCCGGAGCACATGCCCTGCACGGTGGATGCTGCAGCCATTGCCAAGATGGCGGACCGCGGTCAATTGGGCCAGGCGATTGTGGATGGGCCACTGGCCGTCGACAACGCGCTGGACCAGGAATCGTGCGAGGTCAAGGGCATTAAGTCGCCCGTCGGGGGAGATGTGGACATTTTGATCATGCCGGACATCGAAGCCGGGAACACCTTCTACAAGACAATGACCATTCTGGCCAAAGCGCGGGCTGCGGGAATCCTGATGGGGGCACGCGTTCCTGTCGTGCTACCCTCGCGGGCGGACAGCGACCAGACGAAGTTCCTGTCGATTGCGGCCGCCGTGGCCATGAGCTGAGCGGCGGTGTGCCAGCTGCTGGGCCGCACTCTGTTGTGAACGGGGTGCGTGTTACTCCTTACGACAAAGGAAGACGAAGCCTGAAGGACAGCCTCTTAGGTTCAGATTTCCGGGGGCAAAGTGCAGCGGACCTGGACGTGAGTTGCACGATCTGGCAGAATGCCGTCAGAGCGTGGCCCTCACCTAAAGTAACACTTGACAAAGCCGCCTTCGAGTGGTAAATTGTGGTAAGCTGAGGCGTGTCAGGAAATTACGCCTTGGGGCCACAGACTTTGGGTGAGGTGTAGGTCCACTGACTGGAACACTCGTCGAAAAGCCGAAAACGGGGTCTGCAGATCCCGAGGTCTCGCACGAGCTTCTGGAAGAAGCTTTGCGCAAACGCCTGGCCCGCGTTGAAGGGCTCATCGACGAATTGCGCCAACAGGGGCTCGATGTGGACTCCGTGCTTGAGTCAATTCACCGCGATCCGGAGCTGTCGCGGCTCTGGCGCGAAATCGACTCGAACATCCTCGAGCGCTCTGCGGAAGGACGGGTCAGTCTCGACGAAGCTTTAAGATGGCTTGAAACTCTGGACCGCTGGACGAAAGCGGTGATTGAACGCTTGCAACAACTTCCGAAGCAACACTCCCAAGCATGAGCCGCACCTCTTTCCCGCCTAACTCGCAAAACACCACGCAGGCGGTTCACCCCCCTTCGGTTGCTGTCGTTCTCAAGAAAACCTTCTGGAACGTCTACGACCACCTTGGCAAACTGCTGATTCTGAATTTCCTAAGCTTTTTGCTTGCGCTCACCGTTGTCGGTTTGCCGTTTGCTGTGGCAGGGCTTTACAGCCTGGCGAACAGGATCGCTGACTACAGAGCGGTGGGGCTACGGGACTACTTCCGACTGGGGGCGCAGGGCTATTTCCTGGCGTTCAAGCTAACCGCGATCTTTGTCTTCGGTGCGCTGGTCCTTGGTTCCAACGTGGTTTTTCATCTGGAGGACAGACTGGGTCTGCCGGCCGTCTCGATGGGTATGTTGCTTCTCACAGTCTGGTTCTCGTTGCTTTTCCTGGTCTGGAATTTCTACCTGTTTCCCCTTGCTTTTCGCTTCGGTGAACTTTCGAAGCAGGTCTCCAAGAGCGCGTTGGGCCTCGCTCTCGACAACAAGTCTTTCACTACGTGGGTTCTTCTTGCGGATCTCGTCAACTGGCTGGCTGGCGCCGCAACGTTTGTGTTGCTTGTGTTTTTTGCTCCCGCCGTTTCGGCTGTGCTGCAGGCCGTAGCCACCCGCGAGCTGCTCAGCAAATACCACCCAGGACTTGTACGTGAAGGAGAGGAGCAACGTACCCTGCGCGATCTGTTCCGCCCGTGGGCGCTTTGACCGGAAAAGCCTGCGCAGCATTTTGAGAA
>JAADFT010000009.1 GCA_013152765.1 Calditrichota bacterium
GTGGACTGCCCGCCCTCGCTGGGACTTTTGACGCTGAACGCGCTGACCGCCGCCGACTCCGTTCTCATCCCGATTCAGTGCGAATACTACGCGCTCGAGGGCCTGGGCCAGCTTCTCAACACGATTCGTTTGGTGCAAAAGCACCTGAACCCGAACCTGGCCATCGAGGGCGTGCTCCTGACCATGTACGACGGGCGCCTCAATCTCTCCAGGCAGGTAGCCGACGAGGTGCGGCGTTACTTCGAGGACAAGGTCTTCCGGACGGTGATCAACCGGAACGTGAGACTGAGCGAGGCGCCGAGTTTTGGCAAGCCGATCATTCTCTACGACGCGGTCTCGACCGGTGCGGAAAACTACATGAGCCTTGCGGAGGAGATCATAACGAATGGGCAGCGCCAGGAGGACAGCGCTGGGGAAGGGCTTAGGAGCTCTGATACCCGACGTCGCGCCTGAGGACAGCGACCGCGCCCACACCCTGTCGGAGATCGAAATCGATCTCATCGACACAAACCCTTTCCAGCCGCGCCTTTCGTTCGACCCGCAAGCTCTGGAAGAACTGCGCCGGTCCATCGCCGAAAAGGGCGTCATCCAGCCGATCACGGTTCGCCGCCACGACGGCCGCTACCAGCTGATCGCTGGCGAACGACGCCTGCGGGCCGCGCGCAGCCTCGGCCTCGCCACGATCCCCGCCTACGTGCTGGATGTGGAAACCGATGAGGAGATGCTGGAGCTCTCCATCATCGAGAACATCCACCGCGAGGACCTCAATCCCATTGAACTTGCCAAGGGCTACCAGCGTTTGATTGACGAATGTCACCTCACGCAGGAGGAGGTGGCCCAAAAGGTCGGCAAGGACCGGTCGACGGTAGCCAATTTCCTGCGACTCCTGAAGCTGCCGGAGCAGATCCAGGAGAGCGTGAGTCGGGGGGAGCTGAGCATGGGGCACGCCCGGGCGTTGATCAACCTGAACGACCCGGCGGAGCAACTGAGCATCTGGCGGCGGGCCGTGCGCGACAATCTTTCGGTGCGCCGGGTTGAGGAGCTGGTGCGGCAGGCAGCCAAGCGGGCGCAGGCCAAACCGGCCGACACAGCCGCAAAGGAAGTGGCTCTGTCGCCCGAAGAGCGCGAGGTGGAGAATCGGCTGCGGCGCGCTTTGGCCACGCAGGTTCGTTTGCTGCCGCGCAAACGGGGCGGCAAAATCGAAATCGAGTACTACTCGGACGCCGATTTGACGCGTTTGGTGGAGTTGATCGAATCCGGAGTCGAGAATTTGTGATGCAGAAGCGGAACGGAAAATCGCGCCGTTCCAGCGGGTACACGGTCCTGATCGTCCCGAAAGACGACCGGCCGACCATCTCGTTTGACCTGAGCGCCGGCCGTCTGCGCGCGCTGAAAATCGCCGGGATCCTGCTTGGCGTGCACGTCCTGGTCGGATTCGTTCTCTACGCCGTTTCGGCTCACCTGTACCAGCGCAACCGCGAACTGGAGTGGAACAACCGGCTGCTGGCCCAGCAGGCCAAGCGGGTGGAAAAAGTTGCCGCCCAGTTTGCCGAGCTGGAACGTTCCGATCGTCGGATCCGGGCGCTCCTCGGGCTGCAGAAGGATGTGGGCTTACCGCCCGCTCCCAAGACGGCGTCGCCCGGCACGGAGGCGTTGCCGCCACTGGGAGAGTACCCCTCCACGGGCAGCGGCGTTTCGGAGCCGGTTCCGCTTGGTCCCCAGCAGCTCAACTACCTGATGGACAGGCCTTCCAGTTTCCACTTTCTGCTCCGCAATCTCCCCACGCTTCTCCCTGTGGAAGGCTACCTGACGGCGGACTACGTTGTGGGCCTGGACGCCGCGCGGCCTCATTATGGCATTGACATTGCTGCGAAAAAAGGCACGGTAGTGCGCGCCGCCGGCGACGGGCTGATTGTCTTCGCGGATTGGACCGTTGACCTCGGAAACCTGGTCATTATTTACCACGGGGATGGCCTGTTTTCGTACTACGGCCACAACGAACGCATTCTGAAGCCCATCAGGACGTGGGTGCGGAAGGGCGAGCCAATCGCCATTCTCGGGAGTTCAGGACGAAGCTCTGGTCCCCACTTGCATTTCGAAATCTGGAAGGACGGGCAACCCCAGGATCCGAAGCAGTACCTGCTGGCTTTCGCCGCTGAGGCGAAGGCCAAGGCGCAGGTGGGCTCGGACGTGAACAAACAGGCGATGTAGCGGGGTCGCGTGTTTGGGCGCAAGGCCAACCGAACGCAGCTAAGAGAGGGCAGCATGGCGAAACGGGAGGAGTCGAATTTCGGCGTTGGCGGGGACCTGAATTCGATCATCGGCAAGGGCGCGGTGCTCACCGGTGACCTGGAAGTCAAGAGCAGCATGCGCATCGACGGGCATGTGAAGGGCAATCTGAAGTGCGGCGACACGATCATCGTCGGGAAGGACGGGCGTGTCGAGGGCGAAATTGTGGCCAAGAGCGCCGTCATTGGCGGCACGGTGAACGGGAAGATTGAAGCCACGGACCGTGTTGTTCTGGAAGCGACGGCGGTGTTCACGGGTGATCTGAAGGCCGGCAAGCTGGTCATCGACGAGGGTGCGGTTTTCGATGGCCAGTGCAGCATGAAGACTGGCGGCAAGGTGCAGGCGGCGCAACCGGCCTCGGAGAAAGCGAAGGAGTAGCGGTCGGTTTCTGCCGGTTAGGCCGAAGATTTGCGAGGCCAGACGTTCTGGCCGTCGGAGGTTAGATGTTGCTCGGAAAAGCCTGGAAGGATGTCGGGCCGTACATCGATCTGGGCATGCGGCTCGCCCTGACTGTTTTTCTTGGACTTCTTCTGGGCTACGGGCTCGACAAGAAGGTGGGCACGCTTCCGCTCTTCACGGTGATCGGGAGTGTGCTGGGAATGATTGGCGGCATGATGTCTGTTTACCAGAGTGTTTACGGCCGTAGGGACAAAGACAACGAGACGAAAACCTAATTGGCTAAGCGGTTCTTAGTCGCAACGCTCATTCTTGTCGTCGTCTTTGGGGCGGTAATCGGCTTCGTTGCTGAGAAGCCTGTTCCTCATTTGCTCAGTGCGGGGCTTGCTCTCACGTTGAGCCTCTCGAGCATTGCTGGGGGTTACGTCGCAAACCGGTGGGCGTTTGGGCGTTCGCCAAAAGTCTTCATGGCGACGCTCGTGGGTGGAATGTTGGCAAGGATTGCCTTCATTGCGATCCTGCTGGTGTGGGTTGTGACCCACCTGGACATTCCGCTGCTAACTTTCTTCATCTGTCTGGCCGTCAGTTACTTAGTGTACCAGCTTGTTGAGGTGTGGACGGTAAACCAGGAACTGAAACAACTCAGGGCTTGATCGGAGGATTCCGGTGTCCCTTGCAACGTGGATGTTGAGCATGGCGGCGGCTGCCGAGGAGGTGGCCAAACACGGCGCCGAAGAAGCAGGTGGGAAGGCGGATTTCATCCTCGAGGAAGTTGCCGACCATGTTCTCGTGCCTCTCCCCAAGGTGCTGGGTATCGACCTCTCCATCACCAAGCATGTGTTGATGATCTGGATTTCGGCCGCCATCGTCCTGATCTTGTTTTCCCTGGCTCGCCGCGGCGCCGGACTCGTCCCGCGCGGCTTAGCCAATTTCTTCGAGGCGATCGTCGTTTTCCTGCGCGACGACGTGATTACGCCCTACCTCGGTGAGGATGCTACCCGGTACACGCCCTACATTCTCACCGTTTTCTTTTTCATCCTGACGATGAATCTACTTGGCCTGGTGCCGATGGGGGCCACGGCCACGTCCAACATCAGCGTCACGGCGGCGCTGGCCGTGATGACGTTCCTGATCGGTCATGGTGCCGCCATCATCCGCAAAGGCCCGATCGGGTACATCAAGCACTTCATCCCGCCCGGCATCCCGGCATTTGTAGTGCCGATTCTCTTCATCGCCGAGATCATGGGGCTGTTCACCCGCCACTTTGCCCTGGCCATTCGTCTTTTTGCCAACATGGTGGCCGATCACATGGTTGTGTTCACCCTGCTCGGCCTGATCTTCATTTTCAACAACGTGCTGGTGGCATTCTTCTCGGTGCCGGCCGCTGTGGCCATCGAGCTGCTGGCACTGCTGATCGCGTTTATTCAGGCGTACATTTTCACCATGCTGTCGGCTGTGTTCATCGGCATGGCTCTTTCGGAGGAACACTGAGAACGAAGTCGAGAAATGAGTGAGTGGCAAGAACAAGCAAACGGGAGGTAACAATGTGGTCTCTGGCTTTGGCGTACCTGGGCGCTGGACTGGGTGCAGGATTGGCGACGATCGGTGGTGGCTACGGTATCGGTCGTCTGGCGAGTGCGGCCATGGAAAGCACGGCGAGACAGCCGGAAGCCGTCGGTGACATTCGCGGCATGATGATTCTGACCGCAGCCATGATCGAGGGTATCGCGCTGTTCTCCGTGATCGTGGCGGTCCTGCTTGTGTTTGTCGCCAAGGCAGCGTAAAAACGGACGAGCCTACGATGCTTCTAAACGTCAACACAGGGCTGATCTTCTGGACGGTTGTCACCTTCCTGCTTCTCCTGCTCACCCTGAAGAAGCTCGCCTGGAGCCCGATTCTGGGAGCGCTGCAGGAGCGCGAAAAGCGCATCCAGGAGGACCTGGAGCGAGCGGAGAAGGCGAGGGAAGAGTCGGAGCGGCTTCTGGAGGAACAACGCCAGATGCTGCAGAAGGCTCGGCAGGAAGCCCAGGAGATCATCGAACGTGGTCGAAAAGCTGCGGAAGCAGCCCGACAGGAGCTGCTTGCCAAGTCCAAGGAGGAGGCTGAGCAGCTCCTGGAGAAGGCCAGGCGCGAAATCGAGCTGAGCCGGGACAAGGCGCTGGAGGAGATCCGCAATCTGGCCGTCGAGTTGTCCCTGGCGGCGGCGCAGAAGGTGATCCGCAAAGAGCTGGATCCGGATGAGCACCGGCGCCTGGTCGAAGAAGCTCTGCAAGAAATGCGGGGGCTGTCATGAGAGCGGTGGCCCTGGCACGACGCTACGCCCGAGCTCTCCTGCTGGCTGCCGAGGACAAGGGCGAGACGGAACGCGTGCTTGCCGAGCTCGCCAGTTTCGCGAAGGTTCTGGAATCCGAGCCGCGTTTGCGCTTGGTGCTGTTCTCGCCGGAGGTCGAGCGCAGCCGCAAGAAGGCGCTGGTAACCGAGCTGCTGAGCGGGCAGGTCTCGGAGTTGTTTCTCCGTTTTCTGCTCGTGCTGATCGACGCCAATCGCCAGACCCTGATTCGCGAGATCCTCGGCGAGTACGAAAAGTTGCTGGATCAGCGACTCGGGCGTGTACGGGCGCGCACGACCACAGCCGTGCCTCTTCCCGACGATCTGCGGGAGAAGCTCCGCCAGACCCTGGCCAAGACGCTGGATGCCAAGGTGGAGCTGTACACGAACGTGGATCCGGAAATCCTCGGCGGGCTGATCGTGCGGGTGGACGGCAAGGTGTACGATGCCAGTGTGCGCCACCGATTGGAAATGATGCGTGAAACCCTGCTCAAGACGGAGCTTCCCGCAGAGCAGAATCAGGGGTGAAGAATGGAAATTAGACCGGACGAAATTACCAAGATCATTCGTCGTCAGATCGAGGGGTTCGAGCAGGTCGCCGAGGTTGAAGAAGTTGGGGAAGTAATTCAGGTCGGCGACGGCATTGCCCGCGTGTACGGCCTGGAGAAGGTGATGGCCAGCGAGCTGGTCGAGTTCCCCAACGATGTCTTCGGCATGGCCCTGAACCTGGAGGAGGACAACGTCGGGTGCGTGCTCTTCGGACCGGATCGCTTGGTGAAAGAGGGCGATGTGGTGAAGCGCACCGGGCGAATCCTGCAGGTACCCGTGGGCGAAGAGCTGATTGGCCGCGTCATCAACCCGTTAGGCATGCCGGTCGACGGCAAAGGGCCGATCAACGCCAAGCAGTTCAGCCCGATCGAGCGCAAGGCTCCGGGCGTGGTGCTGCGGCAGCCGGTGAAAGAGCCGCTGCAGACGGGTCTGAAGGCGATCGACTCCATGATCCCGATCGGGCGCGGCCAGCGCGAGCTGATCATCGGCGACCGCCAGACCGGAAAGACGGCCATCGGCCTGGACACGATCATCAACCAGAAGGGCGGCGACGTCATCTGCGTGTACGTGGCCATCGGGCAGAAGGGCTCCACGGTGGCGCGTGTAGTGAAGACGCTGGAAGACTACGGCGCCATGGAGCACAGCATCGTGATCGCTTCCACGGCCGAAGAACCAGCGCCGTTGCTCTTCATCGCGCCGTACGCCGGCGCCGCCATTGGCGAGTACTTCCGCGACAACGGCAGGCACGCCCTGGTCATCTACGACGACCTGTCGAAACACGCGTGGGCGTACCGCCAGTTGTCCCTGTTGCTGCGGCGGCCGCCGGGTCGCGAGGCTTACCCGGGCGACATCTTCTACCTGCACTCGCGGCTTCTGGAGCGGGCTGCCAAGCTGTCGGACAAGCACGGCGGTGGCTCGCTGACGGCGCTGCCGATCATCGAAACGCAGGCTGGCGACTACTCGGCCTACATCCCCACGAACGTGATCAGCATTACCGACGGCCAGATCTACCTGGAGCCGTCGCTGTTCTACGCGGGACAGCGTCCGGCCATCAACGTCGGAATTTCGGTCTCGCGCGTGGGTGGAAATGCGCAAATCAAGGCGATGAAGCAGGTCGCCGGGCGCCTGCGTCTCGACATGGCTCAGTTCCGCGAGCTGGAAGCGTTCGCGAAGTTCGGCTCGGACCTGGACAAGGCTACGCTGGCCCAGATCAACCGCGGTCAGCGGATGGTCGAGGTTCTGAAGCAGGACCAGTACGAACCGCTGCCAGTGGAAAAGCAGGTTGCCTTTATCTTTCTCGGTGTGAACGGGTACCTGGATCAGGTGCCGGTCGAGAAAGTGAAGCCGCTGGAGAAGGACTTCTACCGATTCCTGGAGACGAGCTACCCGGAGATCCTGAAGGAGATCGCGGAGAAGAAGGAGATCTCCCCGGATCTGGAAAAACGGATGCACGAAGCCTGCCAGGAATTCATCAAGTCCTTCGTGTCGGAGCCGGAGTCGTAGAATGGCCACACTGAGAGACATCAAGCGGCGCATCGCCAGCGTCCGCAGCACGCAGCAGATCACCAAGGCCATGAAGATGGTGGCTGCTGCCAAGTTGCGGAAGGCCCAGGAACGGCTGTACAAAGCGCGGCCGTATGCGTACCAGATTGCGCAGGTTCTGGGCCACGTGGCGGCGCGAGTCGACCGCAGTGCCCATCCGTTGCTGGCGGACCGCGAGCCGAACCGGGTCGGCTACGTGATCGTGACCGGCGATCGGGGTCTCTGCGGCAGTTTCAACACGAACATCCTGCGGCACGCTCACGAGGAGCTCGATTCGGTCCAGGCCGAAACGGTGGGGCTGATCACGGTTGGTCGCAAGGCGGTTCAGCACTTCGACAAGCTGGACGTTCAGGTGCTGGGACGCTACATGAACTTCTTCAACGAGCTGGAGTTCTCGCACGCGATGGCCATTGCCAGCCTCATCCGCGACAAGTTCCTGGATCACGAGCTCGACCACATCTACGTGATTTACAACGAGTTCAAATCGGCGGTACAGCAGCGGATCGTGGTGGAGCAAATTCTGCCCATCGTTCCGGAGCTGCCGGAGAAGGAAAAACACCCGAGCGAGTACCTGTTCGAACCTTCCCCGCAGGCCATTCTGGATCCGTTGCTCGACCGCTACCTGAACGTCCGCGTGTGGCGGATCCTGCTCGAGTCGTACGCAGCCGAGCAGGGCGCCAGGATGACGGCGATGGAGGCCGCCACGGAGAACGCCGAGGAGATGATCCACAACCTGATTCTCCACTACAACAAAGCGCGGCAGGCATCCATCACCAAGGAAATCATCGAGATTGTCAGCGGTGCTGAAGCACTGAAATCATAATCGAACGAACTGAGGTTGCGTTCCATGAACGTCGGCAAGATTGTGCAAATCATTGGTCCCGTCGTAGACGTGCGCTTCGAAGGAGACAGCAGTTTGCCCACCATTCTGAACGCCCTCGAGGTGAAGCGTGAGGATGGCAGCCGACTGGTGCTGGAGGTAGAGCAGCACCTGGGCGAGGACACAGCCCGCTGCGTGGCCATGGATTCCACGGACGGGCTGGTGCGCGGCATGGAGGCCGTGGACACGGGACAACCGATTTCCGTTCCCGTGGGGCCCGAAACTCTCGGCAGGTTGATGAACCTGACGGGCGAAGCCATCGACGAACTGGGCGAAATCAAGACAGAGAAGCGCTTCCCGATTCACCGTGACCCACCCAAGCTCGAGGACCTGAGTACGTCCTACGAGATGTTCGAAACCGGCATCAAGGTGATCGACCTGATCGAGCCGTACCCGAAGGGCGGCAAGGTCGGTCTGTTCGGCGGCGCCGGGGTGGGCAAAACGGTGCTGATCATGGAGCTGATCAACAACGTGGCCAAGGTGGCCGGCGGTGTGTCGGTGTTCGGCGGCGTTGGCGAGCGCACGCGCGAAGGCAACGACCTGTGGCTCGAGATGATCGGTTCCGGTGTGATCAACTACGGGGCCAAGGCCAAGGAGTTCATCGAGACACGCGACCCCAAGTTGGTGGACTGGGATGCCTTGCGCCAGTCGAAGGCTGCGCTGGTGTTCGGGCAGATGAACGAGCCGCCCGGCGCCCGCATGCGCGTCGGCCTCTCGGCGCTGACGATTGCGGAGTACTTCCGCGACGTGGAAGGCAAGGACGTGCTGCTGTTCATCGACAACATCTTCCGCTTCACGCAGGCGGGTTCCGAGGTGTCGGCTCTGCTCGGCCGCATGCCTTCCGCCGTGGGCTACCAGCCGACGCTGGCTACGGAAATGGGGCAGTTGCAGGAGCGCATCGCTTCGACAAAACGGGGTTCGATCACGTCGGTTCAGGCGATTTACGTTCCTGCGGACGACATCACGGACCCGGCTCCTGCCACCACGTTCGCACACCTGGACGCCACGACGGTACTCTCGCGGCAGATTGCGGAGCTGGGCATTTACCCGGCCGTGGATCCGCTCGATTCCACCTCGCGAATCCTGGATCCGCGCATCGTGGGCGAAGAGCACTACAACGTGGCCCGAACGGTGCAGCAGATCCTGCAGCGCTACAAGGACTTGCAGGACATCATCGCCATCCTCGGCATGGACGAACTTTCCGACGAGGACAAGCTGACCGTGGCGCGCGCCCGCAAGATCCAGCGTTTCCTGTCGCAACCCTTCTTCGTCGCCGAAGAGTTCACGGGAACGCCGGGCAAGTACGTGCCACTCGAAGAAACGATTCGCGGCTTCAAGGGCATCATCGAGGGGCAGTACGACGACCTGCCCGAGCAGGCTTTCTACATGGTTGGTACCATCGACGAGGCCGTGGAGAAAGCGAAGACGCTACAAAGCTAACGGACGAGCCATGCCCGAGGAGAAGACGTTCCAGTTCGAAATTGTGACGCCGGAGGGTAAGGTTTACTCCGAGACGGTGGAGTCGGTGATTGCGCCCGGTGTGGACGGCTACTTCGGAGTCCTGGCCGGACACACGCCGTTCATGACTGCGCTGAAGATCGGCGAGATCCGCGTGCGCACACACGGCGAAACCGTGCTTTTTGCCACAACCGGCGGCTTTGTGGAGGTCCTGCCGCACCGGATGACCCTGCTGGCCGAGACGGCCGAAGAGGCGAGCCGGATCGACGTGTCGCGAGCGCTCGCCGCCAAGGAGCGGGCGGAAAAGCGCCTGAAGTCGCGGAGCCCCGATGTGGACGTGGAGCGCGCCCGGCTGGCCCTGGCCCGAGCGCTGAACCGGCTACGCGTGGCTCAGCACGCCGGCGTCAGGATTGGTTGACCGGAAAACTGCGTAGGAGTATCCAGTAGCGGTCAGTCGCTGTTTGGGACTTCTCAGGAAACAACGAAGGCGAGGCGGATGGACGTGTCTCGCCTTTTTTCTTTCGCGTCGAAGGGGTGTCAGTCGCTTTCCAGGACGTGGCGGATCTTGCGTAGCAACGTCGGTGGGCTGAAGGGTTTCTCGAGGTAGTGAATCCCCGGCTGCAGAACACCGCTTTTGACGATTTCGCTGTCTGTGTAGCCGGACATGTACAGCACACGCGATTCCGGGCGGATCTTTTCCAGGTGCCGTACCATTTCCGGGCCGCTCATGCGGGGAAGCACGACGTCGGCGAGGGTCAGGTGGATGGGGCCCGTGTGTTCCTCGGCAATGCGAAGGCCTTCCCGGGCGTCTCTTGCCTCCAGCACGTTGTACCCGTTGTCGCGCAGAACCCTGCTGATGGACTCCCGCACCCCTTCCTCGTCTTCAACAAGCAGGATGGTTTCACCCCGGCCTGACAAGCTGGCTGCGTTTTCTTCCGCCATGCACCCGTCCTGAAATTGTTGTGGTTATCCTCGTTCCAAGCGACTCCAAACGCGCACAAAACAAGTCAGGCCCCCGGATCACTTTACCCAGAAGCGGTAGTCCTCGCCACCCGTCCCGCAGCGCGGCCAGTCCCGCAGACCCCGCGGGTTGCGTCGACTACGCCGGGCTCGACCGCGAGGCGTCCTGGTCAGTCGAATTGCCGGTTTCGTGCAGGGCTTTCCGCACCGCACGGGCCAGGGCCTCCGGCGTGAACGGCTTTTCCAGAAAATGGGCTCCCGGCTCCAGAATGGCGTCGCGGACGACACGGTCATCCGTGTAGCCGG
>JAADFT010000010.1 GCA_013152765.1 Calditrichota bacterium
TAGTAGACCTGTCTTGCCCCCAACCGCTTCTTCCTGGTCACGCCTGTCTTACCGGCTGCAAGAGGGAACAACCGGACGTCGTTTGAATCAGGCAGAAGAAGCTCAAGACTCCCAAAATGTAGCGAAGAAAATTGGCCACCGAAAGTAAAAAGGGCTCTCCACCTTCGGAGAGCCCTGGATTTTCGCAAACACACAGGCGGACACGTCAGTCCGTCAACCCCACCATGTAGCCGAAGCGCTCGCGGAACTGCTGGGGCGTCATCCGGGCCTGTTCAGCCAGCTTCGCGAGCTGTTCAGGATCTTCGAAATCCTCCCGATTCAGCCTGATCATGTAGTTGCGGGCCACCTGGTAGGATTCGGTCTTCACATCAACCATCCGCACCCGTGTCTTGCCCGTTTCCGGGTCAAGCATGTCCTCGAAGCGGATGGGCATGAGCTTGCCAGCGTCCACACAGATCAGGGCACCGCCGCGATCCTCCGGCGCCAGATTCAGCAAGTACTTCACGGCGCTGTAGCCCAAGTCGCGCGTGTACTCCTGGTCGAAAGGAATGGGCTGCGCGCACCGGAGCTCGTAGCCCAGCGTGATTTCCACAATCTGGATTTTGTCACCACGCTGTGCAAAGCGGCTCTCGAGTTCGAGCTTGATGATCTTGCCCAGCTCCACCTCGGCCAGGCGGATGTTGCCAAAATCGTCGTACTCAACGATCATCCCCGGGATCTTTGCCAGCTCTTCTTTGCTGAAGTGCTCCGCGATGCCCTCAGCGATCACGCACAGCCCGTCCTCGCGGCCCTTCACGCGCCGTTTCAAAATCGCCCCTTCCAGTACGTCGCACACTTCGCGGATCGTGATGTCCTTCTTCCCGAACTCCTCCGCGATGATCGTCAGGGTGGCGCCAGCGGCCTTGCCGATGCCCAGAGCCAGATGTCCGGCCTTCCGGCCCATCGACACGACCACGTACCACCTGTTCGTGGTGCGACTGTCTTCCATCAAATTCTTGACGAGCTGTGCCCCTAAGTGTCGCGCAGTCTGGTAGCCGAACGTGGGGATGTTACCCGGCAAGGGGAGATCGTTGTCGATCGTCTTCGGCACGTGCGCGATTTTGACTTTCAGATCCGGATGCCGGGCCAAGGTACTGGCTGCAAACGCCGTGTCGTCGCCACCGATCGTGATCAGGTAGTCCAGCTTCAGCTCGTTCAGCGCTTTCACGGCGTTGCGCATCCGCTCTTCCGTCTTGGTCGGGTTGGCTCGCGACGTGCGCAGAATGGAGCCGCCCTCGAAATGGATTCGCGACACATCTTCGATTCGCAGCGGACGCACATGGGTGGCGTCGCCGCGTTCCAGCCACTTGTAACCGTCAAGAATCCCCACCACCTCGAGACCGTGCTCAATTGCCTCAATTGTCGCAGCACTGATCACACCGTTGATGCCCGGAGCTGGGCCACCCCCAACCAGAATTCCGAGCCGTTTCCCTTCCAAACTCATTTTCCGCCTCCGCTACCATTCAAGTTGAAAACGTCCGCCCATCAAGCATTTGTGAGCGCTCTTAGCAACACAACCGCACTCTCTCAGCCCCCGCTTTCCTTTCCGCGAGCCGCCAGACTGCGAACAACTTGCTGGCGTCCCTTACAGCCACGGCGGCACTTGTGCAGAACTCCCCCTCACACAAGACAGGAAAATGGTGGGAATCCGGGCCTCCTGCTCCTCCACCACCCCCTCAAATCTTCTGAGCAACATTTGGCCGCGGCAACAAGAAGAAAAGTTTGTCGGAAGTGGGGCAAACCTGGACCAATTTGTAGCCCCACGGGGTCCACTCTCGAGAGACCGCTTTCGCCCGGCGCAAGTACTGGAAGGACCGCCACAACCCGCTCAATTCGCGGCGCCGAGCCCCGCCAACCCCCTTGGGACAACACTCCCGTTGATGTGTACAGCGGGCTCCTTCACAGCAAGATTGGCTGATTCGGCTGCGTCAAAGTGCCGAAAAGCCTTTTCCCAGCCGAGCCCGCCTGAACGGGTTCACTTCTCGCTTCGCCCGGAATTTCCTCCCGGGCCAAAAGCCACACCACAGCGTTCACCTTCGTTCTGGCGAATCCGACGCGACGCGCAGTGCTCCTGCGGTGTTACCGGTAAATCTAAGCATCCTGTGGTCAAAATGCAACTGGACTTCGCCATCTTCGCAAGAAATTTCCCCTCTCGACCAGTGCCGACCTCAGCAATTAAGTCGGGGGAGCCGGAGAGCTTCCGGACTGGTTCGGGATTTGCCTTGCCCACAAACCGCGGTTTTTCTACTTTCCGCAGGTGCCAACATCCATGTTTGAGACCACAAAAAAGGAAAGCGATTAGCCCGGTGCGCGCTGAGAACCGTTCAATCTACACCCACCAGCAAGTAAAGCTACCCTCTTACGCCAAGATCAATCTGGGGCTGTCCGTGTGCTACAAGCGTCCGGACGGTTACCACGAGATTCGCACCCTGTTTCAACAGATCGATCTGGCCGACGAGCTCACGTTCAGCCTGCGTCCGCGCGAGATCAGCCTCTCGTGCGACTACCCGGGGGTCCCGACAGACGAACGCAATCTGTGCGTCCAGGCTGCGCGGCTGCTGCAACACCGGACAGGCTCACAAACGCCGGGCGTCCACATCGACCTGCACAAGGTCATCCCCCCTGGCGGAGGCCTTGGCGGCGGAAGCAGCAACGCAGCGGTCACGCTGGCTGCCTTGAATCACCTCTGGCAGCTTCATTTCCCCTTAAATGTGCTCCAGGATCTGGCGCGGCAGTTAGGGGCAGACGTGCCTTTCTTTCTCTCCGGCGGCACAGCGCTGGCCTCGGGGATTGGTGACCTGCTGGAACCGGTAGAGCTGTGGGAAGCTCCGTGGGTTGTGGTTGCCTGTCCAAGTCTACATATTTCGACAGCTTGGGCCTACAAGGAGCTCAAAATTGGCTTGACAAAGAAAGGCGAATGTGGTAAATTCCAAGGCTTTTTGAGGGCTCGGCCCCGGCTCTCAGCCTGGTCTGAGTGGTTGGAGAACGACTTCGAGCGCGTAGTTCTCCCGGCATTCCCCAAGCTGATGGAACTGAGGGGGGAATTGCTTGCACAGGGGGCTGAGATGGCGAGCCTTTCTGGAAGCGGCGCTTGTTTGTTCGGCCTGTTTGCAGACCGAACGAAGGCGCAAAATGCCGCCCAGAAGGTGGGGGAAAAGACGGCGTCCTTTTTGGCCCGTCCCACCCGCTGGGGCTACTCTGAGATCAGCACCGTTTTCACGCGTTGATCTTGCACGCGAGGGGATAGGGACGCGGAAGGAGCCTGGTCATGGAGGTTACGGACGTCACCATCAGCTTGCGGGACGAGGAGAAACTCCGGGCTTTCGTGAACGTGGTCATCGACGGCGAATTCGTTATTCACGGCCTCAAGGTCATTCGGGGACGAAACGGATTCTTCGTGAGCATGCCCAGCCGTCGGCTGCCGGATGGAACTTACCGCGACATTGCGCATCCAATCACCGCGGACTGCCGGCGCCGAATCGAGAAAGCGGTTCTCCGGGAGTACGAAAAAGCACTCAAAGCGCGTTCCGACAAATCGCTGGAAATGTAAAAGGGGCGTAGAAGACCTGGCTGGCACACACTGCCGATGGATCGCCCCAGCGACGAACTGAAACACAGGTAGCGTGACAACACTGGGGCGTGGCCAAGCGGTAAGGCACGGGGTTTTGGTCCCCGGATTCGGAGGTTCGAATCCTCCCGCCCCAGCGACGAGGGTGCCAGCCCCAAAACGATGCAGACACTCTGGCTGACCGAGGCTCGGTCGTCCGTTGTCTTGATCAAGGCACGCAACAAAGCGAGAATTCGCCGGGTACTGCGCGCCGCACAAGACATGGCGAAAGCCCTGGGTGGTTTTCGTCATTTTTGTTGTCTGGCCGACAGAGGGTGTGGGCAAACTCCTCACCGGCAAGGCGACCAAGGGAGAGGAAATGTGCGGAAATCTTAAGATTTTCTCGGGGAACGCCAATCATCCCCTGGCGGAGAAAATCGCCGATGCTTACGGCGTGTCCCTTGGCGAGCTCCGTCTGCGCAAGTTCAGCGACGGCGAGATCTGGGTTAAGTTCAACGAGAACATTCGCGGTGCGGACGTGTTTCTGCTGCAGCCCACGAACGCGCCGTCCGACAACCTGATGGAGCTGCTGATCATGCTGGACGCCGCCAAACGGGCGTCTGCGCGGCGGATTACGGCGGTCATTCCCTACTTCGGTTACGCCCGGCAAGACCGGAAGGACCAGCCGCGCGTGTCCATCACCGCCAAGCTGGTGGCCAATCTCATCACCAAGGCTGGCGCGGACCGTGTGCTCACCATGGACCTGCACGCGGCGCAGATCCAGGGCTTCTTCGACATTCCCCTGGACCACCTGTACTCCGCCACCATTTTCTGCGACTACTACCGGCAGATGGAGATTCCTGACCTGGTGGTCATGGCTCCGGATGTCGGCGGCATTCGCATGGCCCGAGCTTACGGCAAAAGGCTTGGCGCTCCGCTCGCCGTCATCGACAAGCGCAGGCCCGAGGCTAACATCTCCGAGGTGATGAACGTCATCGGCGATGTTGCAGGCAAAAACATCCTGATCGTCGACGACATCATCGACACCGCGGGGACCCTGACGGAGGCCGTGTACGCGCTCAAGCGGAACGGGGCGAACAAGATCTACGCGGCATGCACGCACGCCATTCTTTCTGGGCCCGCCATCGAGCGGATTCAGAACTGCGAGCCCCTGGAAGAACTGGCCGTGACGGACACGGTCTGGATCCCTGAGGAGAAGCGGATCCCCAAGATTCGAGTACTGACAGTCGCGAACTTGTTCGCCGAAGCCATCAAACGGATTCACAACGAAGAGTCGATCAGCATCTTGTTCGACTGAAAGCACCGAAATAAGGGTGAAAGGTAGAGAAATGGAGCAAGTTGTTCTGAATCTCCAGAAGCGTGAACTGAGCACGAAGGGCGCCGTCAACGCGCTGCGTCGCGAGGGCAAAATTCCTGGCATTCTGTACGGAGCCCACGAGAAGGCGACCCCGATCGTTGTCGATGAAAAGGAGTTCCGCCGCGCTTACAGCAGCGGTCACTCCTTGATCGATGCCAAACTGGGTCGCTCGAAAAAGCGCGTGGTCATTCGAGAGGTGCAGCGGCATCCGGCCCGCGGCGATATCCTGCACGTGGACCTGATGGCGGTCACCGCAGGCGAAAAGATGACGCTGAACATTCCCGTGCACCTCATCGGCGAGGCCAAAGGCGTCAAGCAAGGCGGCATTCTGCACCAGGAGCTCTACGAGCTCGAAGTGGAGTGCTTGCCAAGTCAAGCTCCGGAAGTCCTCGAGATCGACATCTCCGACCTGGCCATCGGCGATGCGATTCACGTGGCCGACGTCAAGATCGAGAATGCCGAGATCCTGACTCCCGGCGATTCGATGATCGTGACCGTGCTGGCTCCGCGCGTGGGCGCTGAAACCGCAGCGGAAGAGGCCGCCGAAGAGGAGGCCGAAGCCGAGCCCGAGGTGATCGGCCGCAAGGAAGAAGAGACAGAAGGCGAATAGCCCAAAACCCGCGATGCCCGGCCACGACAACGAAGCAGACTCCGCCAACCGGCGTCTGCTGGTTCTGGGCCTCGGAAACCCGGAGCCGCGCTATTTCTGGACGCGGCACAACATTGGGTTTCGGGTGGCCGACCACCTTGCGAAACGGCTGGGCGTCGATTTCCGGGACGACCGTCACGCCTGGGTCACTCCGTGGATTGCAGTCCCAGATGCCGAGACCAGCATCTGCCTGGCCAAGCCGACCACGTACATGAACCGTAGCGGGTTGGCGGCCAGTTACCTGCTGGACAAGTACGATCTGGAACCAGACGACCTCCTGGTCATTTGCGACGACGTGAATCTTCCCTTTGGCCGTCTTCGCCTGCGCCCCAAGGGGAGCGACGGCGGCCACAACGGGCTCGCGTCAGTCATCGAATGGCTCGGAACGCAGGAATTCCCTCGTCTGCGGATTGGGATTGGCGCCAATTTTGGCCCCGGCGAGCTGGTCGACTACGTGCTGTCCGATTTCACGGACGAGGAGGAAAAGCTCCTGCCCGAGATCGTTCAGCGTGCTGGCGACGCTGTGCTCATGGTAGCGCGCGAGGGGTTAGAAAAAGCAATGTCCGTTTTCAATCGCTGAGCAGATCGCCGTCCTGCAGGATTGCGGCCTAAGCCTCAAGCAGCCAGGGCCACCGGCTGGGCCGTGCCGGGCAGGATCCAGCGGATCGTCTCAGCTGTACCCCTAAGCTTCGGACCGCAACGTCTCTGAGAGGCAGGGAGGAAAAGAGAAAATGGTTGCACCGATCGCTGCAAGCTTGCTCGCACTCGCATTTGTGGTCTACCTCGCGCTCGATGTTCTCCGGAGCGATGAGGGCAACGAACGCATGGTTCAGATTTCCCGGATGATTCAGGCCGGGGCCCGGGCTTTCTTGAAGCGCGAGTACACCTACGTCAGCATCTTCGTGCTCGTGATTGCGGCTCTGATGGCCATCGCGCCGCTGTTCTCCGACGTGGAGCTCGGGTGGCGAACCAGCGTCGCCTTCATTTTCGGTTCGATCATGTCCGGTCTCGCGGGCTACATCGGCATGAGCATCGCCACGCGCGCCAACGCGCGCACCGCCGAGGCGGCCAGAACCAAGGGGCTGAAAGGTGCACTCAGCGTGGCCGTTTCCGGCGGCGGCGTGATGGGCATGAGCGTGGTGGGTTTGGCTCTGCTCGGTCTGGCCATCACGTACATCATTTTCAACGGCGAGCCGGTGGTCGTGAACGGCTACGCCATGGGTGCCAGTCTCGTCGCTCTGTTCGCACGTAGCGGCGGTGGAATCTTCACCAAAGGCGCCGACATGGGTGCCGATCTGGTTGGCAAAGTGGAAGCTGGTATTCCCGAAGACGACCCGCGTAACCCGGCAGTGATTGCTGACAACGTCGGCGACAATGTGGGCGACGTCGCCGGTCTCGGCGCCGACTTGCTGGAATCGTACGTTGAATCGATGGTTGCCTCGATGGCGCTGGCCTCTGCGCTGGGCATCGCTGCTCCGCAGCTCAAACTGCTGCCAATGTACATCGCAGCCGTTGGCATTGTCGGCTCGATCATCGGCATCCTGTACGTCAAGTGGGCAGCCAAAGACAACCCGCAGAGCGCCCTGATGGGCGGCACCTACGTGAGCGCTATTCTCACGATGGTCGGCTCCTACTTCGTGGTCAAAGCCTACGGCGTCGACTTCGACGGGTACTCCAAGCTTGGCCCCTTCTGGGCAACCGTGGCCGGTGTCATCTCCGGCATGATCGTGGGTTTCACCAGCGAGTACTTCACGTCGGCCAAGTACCGCCCGGTGCGCCGGTTGGCTGAGGAATCGCAGAGCGGCCCGGCCATCACCGTGACCGGCGGTCTGGCGGTTGGAATGATGTCCACGGCCATCCCGGTCATCGTTCTCGCTGTGGCCGTGTGGCTGGCCCATCATTTCGCCGGTGTGTACGGGGTCGGCATGGCCGCGCTGGGAATGCTGGCCACCACCGGAATGGTCGTCTCCGTCGACAGCTACGGCCCCGTTGCCGACAACGCGGGCGGCATTGCGGAAATGGCTGAGCTCGATCCGAACGTGCGGAAAATCACCGACAACCTGGATGCTGTCGGCAACACAACGGCTGCCATTGGCAAGGGTTTTGCGATCGGCTCCGCAGCCTTTGCGGCCATGGGCTTGCTGGTGGCTTACATGCACGCCGTGGGGCTCAAGGTTGCCGACATCAAGGATCCCAAGGTGCTGATGGGTCTCCTGATCGGTGGCATGCTGCCGTTCCTGTTCTCGTCGATGCTGTTCCAGGCCGTCAGCAAAGCCGCATTTAAGATGATCGACGAGGTGCGGCGCCAGTTCCGCGAGATCCCGGGCCTGCTGGAAGGCAAAGCCATGCCGGATCCTGAGTCCTGCGTTGACATCAGCACCCGCGGCGCGATTCAGGGCATGCTGCTGCCGGGCACGATGGCCATCGTGACACCCCTGTTTGTGGGGTTTGTTTTCGGTCCGGCCACGCTGGCAGGCTTGCTGGTTGGCGCTGTGGTAACCGGCGTCATGCTCGGCATCCAGATGGCCAACTCCGGCGGCGCCATGGACAACGCCAAGAAGTACATCGAGGAAGGTCACTTCGGGGGTAAAGGCAGCGAGACGCACAAGGCTGCCGTGATTGGCGACACGGTCGGTGATCCTCTCAAGGACACGGTCGGTCCATCAATCAACATCCTGATCAAGTTGATGTCAGTCATCTCGCTGGTGTTCGCACCGCTGCTGCGTTAGCGGGCGATCGTACCGGCGGGAGCCGTGTAGGTTCACCGTTTCATGGAGGAAAGACGTGCTGAGACCGTACGAAACAACATTCGTCATCGACTCGCTGCTTCGGATGGATGAAATCGACGAAACCATCCGACGCTACCTGCGGTTCATCTCGGCCAACGGCGGCCAGATTCGCCGCCTGGAGCGCTGGGGCAAGCGGCGCCTCGCCTACGAGATCCGCAAACGCCAGTACGGCTACTACGTTTACGTCCGCTACGACGCTCCGCCGACGATTGTAGCCGCGCTCGAGCACGAGTTTCGTCTGGATGAATCCATCCTGCGTTACCTCACGATTCAGCTCACCAAGCGCGCGCTGCAGAAAGAGCAGCGTCTGCTCGAGCAGGGGCTGATCAAAGAGGGCGGCGTGGAACTGGAGGAAAAGCCCCAGGCCGAGGCCAAGCCGGCGGAGAAACCGGCGGAAGAGCCGAAACCCGCCGAAGCTGAGCCCACAGCCGAAGCGGCGGAGCAGAGCGCAGAAGCCGAGACCGCAGAGGCTTCTGAGGCTTCTGCAGAAAGTGCTGAAGCCGAAACCAAAGAGGAAACGGCGCAGGCTGCAGAGGAAACCGAGAGCAAAGAGCAGTCCTGAGCCGCTGCACACCCAGTTCTGCTGAGTCTGCAACGAGGGTAAGCTACGTGGCCGCCTGCAACTGCGCGGCGAGTCACGGGGAGTTCTTTGATAATGACAAGCTACCGAATGCCGGACATCAACACGGTGCTGATTGCCGGGACCGTTGTGGAGGAGCCTCAGCTCACTCGAACGGACTCCGGTCGCACAGTCGGCACCTTCCGGATCAGCAGCATTCGCCGCTTCCGCGACAACAGCGGACAGTGGCGCGAAAATCGCTGCGAGGTCGGCGTGGTCGTGCACCAGCGGCTCGCCGAGCTTTGTCAGCGGTACCTCAGGGTTGGCAGTCCCGTTCTCCTGGACGGCGAGCTGCAAAGCCGCAGCGTCGAAGAGGGAGGCACAACCCGGACGGTCCTGGAAATCCGCGCCCGTCGGGTTCAGTTCCTGGACCGCACCGGCCGGGCTGAGCAGACCGCTCAGGCACCGGCCACCAAGCCGGCCGAGACTCCAGAACCTGCCGAACCCGAGGAACCAGCAACACCAAGCGAGTTCGATTTCGGTTACAGGGACCTCGAACTTTGAGGCCCCGAACCGAGACAGATTGAAGTGGTGAAAATCCGAAAGAGGGAAGTACCATGCTGAGAAGAAAACGCGTTTGCCGTTTCTGTGAGGAAGGCGAAATCTACATCGACTACAAGGACGAGCGCAAGCTCCGCCGCTTCATCACAGAACAGGGCAAGATCATCCCGCGGCGCACATCCGGTACGTGTGCCAAGCACCAGCGCCAGCTGGTTCGGGCCATCAAGCGCGCCCGCCATCTGGCCTTGCTTCCATTCGTTGCCGAAATGACCAGGTAGTGGAGCCAACCATGAAAGTCATTCTGAAACAAGAAGTCGAGAAACTCGGGAAACCGGGCGACATCGTCACGGTGAAGGACGGCTACGCCCGCAACTACCTCCTGCCGCGCGGTCTGGCCGTGCCGGCAACACCTGGCAACCTGCGCGCCATCGAGGAAGAGAAAAAGCTCGCAGAGCTCCGCGCCAACCGTGAGAAGCGCGCCGCCGAAAAGCTCGCCGAGAAGCTCAATTCTGTGTCGGTCACGGCCACCGTCTCCGTGGGCGAAGAGGACAAGATTTTCGGCGCTGTGACATCCCAGACCATCGCCGAGTTGCTGAAAGAGAAGGGCTACGACATCGACCGCCGCAAAATTCACCTCGAGGAGCCGATCAAGGCGCTCGGCATCTACGACGTGCCCATCAAGCTGCATCCCGAGGTGGAAGCCAAGGTCAAGGTCTGGGTGGTGCGCGAGTAGTCCTGCGTGACGTACCCGTGTTTGTGCAGTCCGAATTCCCTGCTCGCCGGCGGGGCGAAGTCCAGACTTTGCCCACCGGCGAGCTTTTGTTTTTTCGACAGATCGATGCACAAAGAAAGTGTTCGCACCAGCTCCGCTGTTTCCTCGCCCGGATGACTCCGCTCGGATGATCAGGAGGATCGGTTCCGCAACATTTTGCAGCCGTTTCCAAGCGCAGACACAGGCGTAGCCGGACAGCCGTTTTTCACCTGGGCGCGCTTCCAGGCGCAGTTTCCTTTTGCCCCACGCCGGTTTGCCGTGAACCGTGCCGGGTTACTCCAGATCCTCGAAAGTTTTGCCAGCCCCTGCTCCCCC
>JAADFT010000011.1 GCA_013152765.1 Calditrichota bacterium
ACGCCACCACGATCCGCTGCTGGATTTCCGGAGCCTCCGGCGCGTAAGGGTACAGAGAGAGCAAAACCTTGTAGGCTTCGATCGCCTTCGCGAATTCCTCTTTCTCGTCGAAGTAGGCATCGCCAATGCGCTTGATGATCTTGAAACCGTAGTTTCGGTCTCCAATGTCTTTCAGGAACTGCGCCGCCCGCTCGGGCCCACCGAAGTCCATGAAACTGAGACCGATGTACTCGACCGATTCCGCCTGCAGGGCCGGGTTGCTGATTTCGTGCTCCGGATCGTGGCGGTTGGCCAGGTTGATGTCGTCCGCGAGCAGGGTGAAGTAGGCAATCGCGTTCGGGTAATCGCTGAGGCGGTAGTAACACCAGCCCAGCCGGTAAAGTGCTTCGTCGTAGCGAGGCGTGTCGTGGAACGCGAGGATGCGTTTGTAGTACTCGATTGCTTTCTCGATCTGGTTCACCGGCGGGTTGAAGTAGTACTCGGCAATCCGCATCAGGGCCTCCGGTGTGTACCGGGAGTGTGGAAACCGATCCACAAGCTGCTGGTACACTTCGAGAGCCTCCGCACGGCGCCCCTCATCCTCGGTGAGAAAGGCGATGTTGTACAGGGCCGCGTCCACGTAGCGACTGTTCGGATGCTCTTCCAGAACCGCCCGGTACAGTTCCAGGGCGCGACTGTAGTCCTTTTGGGGCTCTTGCGGTTCAACCGTGGTTTTCCCGGAGTCCAGCAGCGCAAGCTGGTGTTCGTACTCCTCCATGGCACGCTGGTACGCCTCCTGAGCCTCCTGGTAGTAAAACTCGGCGAGGCGCATCAGCACCTTGTCCACCACCTTGCTCTCAGGATGCCGGTTCAGAAAGTCTTCGCCGCTCTGGATGCCCTTCTTGCGCAACAGGCGGATCTCGTCCTGGAGCCGCGTGATCTCCTGACGGTAGAACTGCTGGTAGCGAAGCAGCTCCTCGGGCGAGAACGTCGCCAGAATGGAGTCGAGATGCGCCTTGTTGGACGTCAGCCGAATTGTGGAATCCGGAGCAGTGACGTCCGAGGCAGCCCGAGCAGTGCCAAGAGCCAGCAAGAAACCGACGAGTGCGGCAAACAGATATCCGGCCAAACTACTGCGACTTCGATCCATCAGCTCCGTCGCCCTTGTCTTGTTTTTGCGGTTCATCCGTGGTGTTGGTCTGGTCCTTCGTCTCAGCCGGCACTTCGGTCGTCTGTTTGTCAAAGTATTCGCTCTCGAAGTACTTTTCCTGGTCCTTCTTCGCTTCAGCGAGCTGAAGTTGCTGCCACTCGTACTCGAGTTGCTGGATTCGCCGCTGCAACTCGCGAAGATCAGCTTCCAGTTGCTCCTTACGCTGACGCAACAGCGTCCCCACAGCCTGAACGTAGTGCGAGTACTGCGACATCTGGCGCTGGCGCTCCCGCAGCGAGGACAGAGCGATGTCGCTCATGCCGAAACCGGAGAAGTCCGCCCACTTGTTGAAATCCGCGTCGATCACGCGAACATCCTGGCTTGCCAACCAGCCGCGCACCTGGCTCAGGTTCTTACCAACGTCGCTGAGCTGCTCCACCCAGTACTCGCTTTCGAAAGCAACGTCGTGCACGCCGAGTTCTTTCGCCCGCTTCCGCAGGGAATCCATCTGGGCGCGGATGCTCCACAGTGCAGCGGTCTCGCGCGCCGATTCTTCGCGAAGCGAGTCGAGCAGCGCTGCTTCGTAGCGCGACGTGGCTTCCCGCAGCGCAAGCGGGTAGTCCACGAACTGGTTGACGCGTGTGATGTTGCGGTCGGCCTGGTAGGTTTCCAGCGCCCGGAGCAGACGATGCTCTACCCGGTCCGCCTTGTGCACCACGTCTTTGCGACCCAGCTTCCGCGCAGCAAGGGCCAGTTTTTCAGCCTGTTCCATCAGGTGGAACATCTTCAGACGTTCGTTGTCGAACTCTTCCATCATGCGAGCCCCGAAGCTTCCCGGATGCTCGAGCAGCCAGAGCGCGAATTCCGTTTGATCTTTCGCCTCCAGGAGTTTCGGGTACAGGTTAGCATCGCCGCGCTCGATGATCGTTCGCTCCAGGCTGTCCAGCTCCACCTGCATCGAGGCCAGAATCTTCCGTTCCCTGGCGTACTCGCGAGCCAAATCTTCCACTCGCCGAGCATTGGCGACGAACCGAAGGGCCTCGAGAGCTTCGTCCTTCTTGCCAATGATTCGTTTGCAATGCGCTTCCAGCACAAGCGCTTCGTACGTGTACTGCGACTGCACGTACTGGTTGCCAAGCTTTTCGGCCGGACCGATGGCCCCCTGGTAGTCTCCCATTTTCAGTCTGGCCCAAGCTTCGCCCAGCAAAGCCTCGTCGTAGCCAGGAAAATCCTCGGAGACCGATTCGAAATACTTGACCGCCTGCTCCATGTCGCCTTCCTGGAAAGCGATCAACCCCAGTTTTACCAACGAGGCATTTGCCAGCATGGCCTCGAAGTAGCCCCGGCCCGGCTTGTTCTTGTAGGCAGCGATTTCGCTGAACACTCGCTTGGCACTCTCGTTCCCCTCGAGGCTCACCAGGGCAACGCCGAGCACGAATTTGGCCCGCAACGCCAGGCGCGACTTTTTGGGTACCTGTTCGAGAGCCGATTTTGCAGCCAGAGCGTCGCCGTTTTCCAGGTACCACAAACCGGCCAGGAAGAAACCAGTCGCCCGGTCCTCCCGAGAGAGCTTTGCAGCCGACATTTCCAGGGCTTTTGTCGCCGCGTCCACGTCTACATCCACGCCCAAATGAGCCATGGTAAGCAAACGCACAGCGGCCAACCCGGCGTACTCGTTCGGTTCTGCCCGCTGCATTAGCTTTTCGTACTCCCGAGCCGCTTCGTCGTAGCGCTGCATCGCGTACAAACACTCGGCGTGGTAGTAGCGCGTCGGCGTCAGGTCGAAACCCCAACCCTCGTAACACGACAGAACGTGGTTGAAATGCAGCTCGGCCAGGGCAAAACGCTGCGCAGCGTAGGCCTCGACCCCCGCTTCCAGTGCCCGTTTGAGCATGCGCTCGCGTTCCTTCGGCGTAGCGGTCTCGATCAACTTGCGGTAGATGACCTCGTAGAACGTGGCGTCGGCTTCGTGCTCGGCCCACTGAAGCTTCTTCCACTCCTCGATGAAATCGCTGAGTTTGACCTTCTCGGAGTGGGAAAACAGCTTGTAGCCGAACGCCTCCAGCACCCGCTCATCCAGACCACTGATGATTGAGCCCTTAGCCTGGTTGATCAGGGGGATCAAATCCGGAGCAACCTGCTCTGCTTTGACTGCCAGATCATCGAGCTGGTAAAGAACACGCACCAGTTTGCTCAGCTCGGCCATGTACTCGTTCACCACGTCCCTGTCCACGGGAGCGCTCTCGCCCCACTGGGTCACGGCGCTCATCAGCGTGGCTTCGGCCGTCTCAATGTCGGGCACGAGATCGTAGCGGCCGAGTTCGTTGGCCCGTCTGCGCAGCGCCTCGAGCTGGTTGTAATCCCTGATGATCTGGTCCATCTCCTGATTCATGCGGCGCAGGAGTTTCAACCGCCGCTCAAGATCCGCTGACTGCCACTCGCCGTCCAGCGCCCGCGAGATCCTCTCGCGCACGTCCCTGATCGCCCACACCAGGTCCAGACGCCGTTTTGCGCGGGCCTCGCGTTCCAGGCCGTCGAGTTGCTTGGCCACATTCAGCAAGCCGTTGAGTTCCTGGTCGTAGGCGTTCGTCAGGCTGTCGGCGAAGTGGTACACCAGGTCGAAGCCGACCTTCGACCGCTCCCAGCCGTCTACGCCGCGGGCTTGCAGCTCGTCGTGGATCTGTTGCACAAGGTCCCAGAGGAAGTACTCCTTCCGGGACAGATCGTCGACAAAAGGCTGCGCCAGCCGATTCAGGTAGGCCCTTTTGACCTGCTGAAACTTCGGTGTCGGGCCTTCGTGGAGCCAGAGAACGCGTTTCGGATTTGGGAAAGTCACGCCCGTAAGCGTCAGGAGGCTCAAGACAACGGCGGCAGCCGGAAGGGATCTGTTGCGAAGCAAGGTTGCTGTCCTCATTCGTCCCTTTCCCTTGCGTTCCAGGGGCACGTTTCAACTGCAGTTAAGTCGCGTCTCTACACACCTGCCACGAAAGGCAACCCAACGTCACAGATGATGCTCCGTTCACGGGTTTCGAGGTGCAGGGAAGAGACTCAAACTAATAATCGACGATGGGAGGTGAAACATTAGGTAGGTTGTCATTGGGTGTCAGGCTTGCCGGGATGCCTTGCAAACCAGGTCTGCCGTTTTCGTTTGCGAGTCCAAGCCGCAGTTTGTACCTTTGGCTTAACAGAGCAAACGCAGACAGGGAACAACCGCTGGGAGAGGTGAAATGGCGACAGGAATGATTACCGGCTGGAGTTACTTCGGCGTGCGCAACCCTCGCCACGTGGCCACGGATCTGGACGACATGCTCAGGCACAACGCCAACGCGGTACTCTTCACCGTATCCGAAGAAGACAACGCATTCTACCGCGACACAATGCGGCAGCTGGTGGCGTTGGCCCACGAGCGGGACATGACCGTGTACATGAATCCGTGGGCCTACGGCGGTGTTTTCGGCGGAGAGGCTTTCTCGGGCTTCCTACCCCGCCATCCGGAGGCAATGCAAATCGATTCCAAAGGGGATCCCGTTCCGGCCGCGTGTCTGAACAACCGCACTTTCCGCGACTACCTGTTCGAATGGATCGAGACGGTTGCCTTCTGTGGTGCCGACGTGGCCATGTGGGACGAACCGCACTTCTTCATCTTCGGGTGGGACGAACTCTTTGCGGCCAAGCGGGACCGCTGGACGTGTCGCTGCCAGACCTGTCAGACCGCGTTCGAGGCGCGGTTCGGTCACAAAATGCCTCACGAGATGACGCCCGAAGTCCGACAGTTTCGGCATGAATCGATTGTGAACTTCCTGGATGAAATGACAACTCGCGCCAAAGCGCGGGGACTGAAGAACTCGATTTGCATTCTTCCGTTCACGTTCAACCTGGACGACGGGGTTGAAAATCTGGAAGACATTTTCCGTCTGCCGAGTCTCGACATCCTGGCTACCGATCCCTACTGGGATCGCGAACACGGCGACGACTGGGTGCGCGAGCACTACACCCGCAACGCTGAGATCCTGGTGGAAAACGCGCAAAAGTTCGGGGTGGAGCCGGAAATCTGGATCAAGAATTTCAAAATCGCCAGCGGGCAGGAGCACCTGGTTGAGCTGGCAACGGAAATCGGCTTCGACGCAGGCATCCGGCGCATCCTCGCCTGGAGCTACCTGGGATCCGCCTACATGAGCAGCCTGCGAAGCGACAACCCCCTCCAGGTGTACGAACGTCAGGCCAAGGCCTTCCAGGTGTGCCATCAGAAAGCCGAGCGAGGCTGAGAACAGGCTCGCAGGTTTCCCCGATCTGGCCGTCGGACATTCCAGAAAGCTGGTCAAAGCAGGCCGTCGTCCGAATTTTCGGATGACGGCCTTTTTGCGTACCCGAAAATACAGCGACGCACGAAGCGCCCGGCGTACCACGGGACTCGCGCGAGCAGAGCACCCAGTTCCTTTGGACTCCCTCCGTCTTCTGCTTCGCTCCTGACACTCACCCCCAGCTCACACAGGTCTCCCCACAAAACGCAGGAAACTGGCCAAAATTAACGTTCCACCGACGATTCCCACCCAGGGCGAGACACCGAAAGCCGCCGGGACGTAGCCCAGCAGAGCCGCCACACCAGCCACCAGGAGCGCGTAAGGCATTTGCGTGCGGACGTGGTCGATGTGATCCGCAGCGGAGGCCATCGAGGACATGATGGTTGTGTCGGAAATCGGCGAACAGTGGTCTCCAAACACGCTGCCGGAGAGGACCGCACCGATCGTGCCCAGCAAAACGGTGTCCGTAGGTCCCGCTGCCAGTCCCTGCGCCGAAGCCAGCTTGTCCGCCATGGGCACAACAATTGGAATGAGAATCGCCATCGTTGCCCACGAGGTCCCGGTGGAGAAACTCACAAAAGCGGCCACAACGAACGTCAGCACGGGCAGCAATCGGGCGGAAAGGAATTTGCCCGCCCAGTGAATCACGAAGTCGGCCGTGTGCAGGTCCTGACACACTTTTCCGATCGACCAGGCCAGCACCAGGATGACCATCGCCAGCACCATCGCACGCGCTCCGGCGAGCCAGGCCTCCAGGGCCTTGCCGAGGCTCAGGATACGCTGGCTCACCGCGAGCAGAATCGCTGTCAGCGCGGCGGAGAACGAAGCCCACATCAGCACGTCAAACGAATCCGCGGCGCCGAAGACCTCGCCGAGCCTCGCGCCCGCTGCCTGCGCCCCAAGAGCCATCCGCCCACTGACGTAGAGCCCGCCGACGGTAACGACAATCATGACCGCAACCGGCAGGAACGCGTTCAACCAGCGCAGGGGCACGTCGCCGTCGGACACACCGTCCAGAGCGGCGGCGTCGGAAATGGGCTGCGCGCAATCTCGCAGCGCCTTTCCGTGGTGCACGGCCCGGTACTCGGCCTTCCACATGGGCCCAAAGTCGCGAAGCATCCAGCCGACGAGCGCCACAAACAGGATGGCCAGGATGCTGTAAAACGAGTAGGGAATCGAGCGCAGGAAGGTGACGTAGGCGTCGGCGCGAAGTCCGATCGCCTCAAACGCCGAGTCGATGAGCCCAACCTGGAAACCGACCCAGGTAGAAATCAGCGCGATCGAGGCCACCGGCGCCGCGGTGCTGTCCACGATGTAGCTCAGCTTCTCCCTCGAAACGCGCATCCGATCCGTGAACGGACGCATGGTGTTGCCCACGACCAGCGTGTTGGCGTAGTCGTCGAAGAAAATGAACACCCCGAGCGCCCAGGTGGCGAGCTGCGCGCCACGTCGTCCTTTCGCCCAGCGGCTCACCATTTCCACAATGCCCTGCGTACCACCCGCCTTCGAAATGACGCCGACCATTCCGCCGAGCGTCATGCTGAACATCACGATGGCGGCGTGATCCGGGTCAGCCAGTGCCTGGATGAGGTAGTGATCGAGAGCGTGCAGAAGGCCAGCGAGCGGGTTGAGGTCGAATACAAACGTGGCACCCAGCCACACACCGGCGAAAAGGGCAACAATCACCTGCCGCGCCCACAGGGCCAGGCCAATGGCGAGCAGGGGCGGCAACAGACTCACCCAGCCCGGCAGGACGAAAGCTTCCTGCTGAACCTCCGCACCCGGAATCCTGGCTTCGACGCGCTGTCGACCGTGTTCGAGAAAAACCACGTCCCGAACCCCGGCAGTGCCGTTCTTCAGGACAACTGAGTCCAGCGCCGCCACTTCGCCGTTTCGGTTGTACACCCAGAAACCGGAAAGCCTCACAATCGCTCGTTCCCGCAACCCTTGCCCGGAAGAATCTACAGCGCCGACCTCGAGCGTAAAGGGGACACCACTCAGAGCGGGTTTGGGGAAATCGAGCTTCAGCCTGACCTGACCCGCAGACAAAACGGGGAGGAGAAAAAGCGAGAGCGAAATCGCTGACAGGAAGCGTAACCGGCGCATGTGCATGATGTCACCCAGTGTGTCTGGATTTGCTTACAGCAGCGTTTGTCCGAACCAAAATAATCACTGGGCGCAGCAAAAACAAACGCTAATGCGCAGCCTGCACAGGTCGAATTGGCGGAATCGGTACGCCAGGACCCGCCACGCCTTGCTTTTCTCGCTCAATTTCCCTAACGTCCCCACCACGCGGGGCAGCTCGCCGAAAAAGCTGCTTCCGGAAACGAAACGCAGTCAACCAGGGGAGAAAACATGAACCTTCAGCGGGAACTGGATGTGGCAATTCAGGCCGTGACCCAGGCTGCGCAGCTTTGCGAAAATGTTCGCGACTCGCTCGTCACGGCAGACACAGCGATCAAGAAGGACCGTTCGCCAGTCACGATCGCCGACTACGGGGCCCAGGCGCTGATCATCCACACTCTGCGCCAGGCGTTTCCAGCCGACCCGATCGTGGCCGAAGAGGATGCCGAAGACCTCCGCACAGCCCAAGGGTCGGAGCTGCTGGCCAAGGTCGTGGACAAAGTGCAAGAGGTCGCGCCGGGTTTGGACAAAGCGAGTATTCTCGACGCCATCGACAGCGGCAAGCACACCGGCGGCAGCTCCGGGCGGTTCTGGACGCTGGATCCGATCGACGGGACTAAAGGCTTTCTGCGCGGTGACCAGTACGCCATTGCCCTCGCGCTGATCGAGGAAGGCAGCATCGTTCTCGGTGCTCTCGCCTGCCCCAGGCTGCCGGAGAACCTTGGAAAACCCGACAGCCCGGCGGGGCAGGTGTTCTTCGCCGTACGCGGCGAGGGTGCTGCCGTTCGCCCATTGCGGGGTGGAGCGCAGACAAACGTCCGCGTCTCCACGACCAGTTCCCCGACCGCAGCGGTCTTTTGCGAATCCGTCGAGTCCGGACACTCGAGTCACAGCCACTCCGCCCGGATCGTCTCGGAACTGGGTGTCCAGGCGGCTCCTCTGAGGATCGACAGCCAGGCCAAATACGCAGCCGTGGCTCGCGGCGACGCCGACGTCTACCTCAGGCTACCCACGCGGGCGGACTACGAGGAAAAAATCTGGGATCACGCAGCGGGCTGGATCGTCGTGCAGGAAGCAGGAGGAAAGGTCACCGACGTGCACGGCAACCCCCTGGACTTCTCGCTCGGCCGCACCTTGAAAGCAAACAAAGGGGTGATTGCTACAAACGGCCGGCTCCACGACCCGGTTCTTTCCGCGGTTCGCGCCGTTCTCGGTTGAGTCCGTGCGCGAGCGCCAGCCCCCCAGTTCGACATTTGCCAAAAAGCCGTCGCCCCGCTGGTTCGCGGAGCGACGGCTTCGGAAAATCGCAAAATCGTCTTTAATGAGCAGACACTCCGCACTTGCAGAGTGAGACGGCGGTTGCCAGGACCTCAGCGCTTCAGAATCTGAATGCTGCCGTTTACGGTTTTCAAGGTCACAAAGGCATCACCTTCGCCCACCCGGCCGCTGGCATGCTTGGGACCGTACTTGCCCCGCACCTCGATCGGGAATTCGCTGTCAATGCCGCCGTTCACGGTACTCGCTTCGATTTCCGCGGACACGTCCTCGGGCAGGTAGAGCCGAATCCCACCGTTCACTGTTTTTAGCGAAACTTCCGCGTCCGCTGGCAGCTCCAGCAGCTTGGCTTTCACGGATCCGTTGACCGTTTGCACGCTCAGTGAACCCACCACGTCCCGAGCTTCCACAGAACCATTGGTTGTGTGAAGTTTGACGTCGCCCTGAACGTCCGACACGGTCACTCGGCCGTTCACGCTGGAAGCCACAACGTCCGTTTGCTGCGGCAGACGAATCCGAAAATTCACCGTCACTTCGGGAGGACGCCGGCCGAAGACCCAGTCCAGCAAACCGGAGCCTTCTCGCTTCGGGTAGTCCGGCTCGATTCGCAGCCGGTCTCCACTGCGGTCCAGGATGATCTCGACTTCTTTCAGAAAATCTTCGGCATCCCGCCTGCTTCGTGCTTTGACCACGATCTCGGCGTTGACCTCGACGTTTTCCTGGTCCCACGTTTCAACCGTGATCGAGCCGTTCACGTTGTTGACGGTCACCTTTCCACCAGTTTTGAACGGCACGACCTCGTGAAACTGTTTCGTCGCCACTGCTGCCAGCGCCAGCGCCGGCAAAACCAGAGCCAGGACCACTGAAACAACGCAAATCCGCACACGTCTCTTCATGCTTTCCTCCTCGCCGCAGCTTTTTCTGAACTCCCGCTCCCTTCCATCTCATTCCAGCCACGGTCTACGAATACCCCGCGGAGATGTTTCGCGAACCTGCAGAGCTGGTCGCCGAACAAAACGCCGCCCGGGTCTCAGGCAGCAAAAACAAACGCCCCGACGGCAGCTCTTCGCCGGGGCTGCTTCGTGACATCTGCAGTGAAATCAACGCCCTGCAGGAAACTTCAGGACAGGGAGAGAAAATCCTCCCGGGACGGAACCTGAGTACAAGCCTGCGCAACCGGACGGCCTTAGAGCGCCGTCGTTCTTGACCAGCGGGACGACGCTTGGACAGTCGCACCTCGTCCTTTCTCGAAAGCCGCGACGGGTTCAACCGAAACGTCAGGCCGCGGCCGTACGAGCACGCCCCACAGATCCGACCGCCAGGAGCTGTGAAGATCGTTCACCTGCGCTTAGTTCTGCTACGTCAAAATGTGGTTGGCTTTTCGGAGTGGTGGTTTCTCCAGAACGAGATGTTGCTTAGTCTCGTCCGAAACAAGCCTGCTTTAGCAGGCGGCTTCCTTTGGAAGCCCGGGGATTTGATCCCCGGGCGAAGAAGCCACGCACGGCTTTCGCCTTTGTTTCGCGAATCTAACGTAGTAGACTTAGTAAAGAACCACGTACGAGCTTCCCCCGCCGCCAAAGCGAGGATTCACGATGTTCGTGTAAATCGAACCGAAGGTGTAGCTGACCCCAAAGGACACAAAGTAGGAGTACGTCGTCGCCAGCATCCGCCGGCGAAGCAACACCTCTTCGCGCGAAGCGCCTTTCTTGGGCAGAGAAAGCTGATCGTGAATCCTCGAGATCGA
>JAADFT010000012.1 GCA_013152765.1 Calditrichota bacterium
TAACCTCGATCTTTTCCGCGGAAGCGTGGGAAGCGTGCCAGGCAAACAGACGAGAGAGACATACTTTTCTGGTAACTAACCGGAGACCGGGGCTCCCTGCAACGCCGTTAGTCTGTGTTGCGCCCCACGACTTCAGGCAGACATGAATTTCAACAACTCAGGCTGATGCACGCAGCTCCAATCCTCTTCTTCGAGAACGGCCGGATCTGGACTGGCGAGTCCTCCAGCCCGTGGGCCGACAGCCTTGTGGTCACACAGGGGCGTCTGCTCGCCGTCGGACAACGCGGGGAGCTGGGCTGGCTACGGGCTCACGCGGACAGGGTCGTGGATCTCGACGGCCGACTTGTGCTCCCGGGTTTCAACGATGCCCATTTGCACGCGTACGAAGGCGGCAAAAGTCTTCTCGAAATTGACCTGCGTACGGTTCAATCTCTCGACGAGTTAAAGCAGCGCGTGAGAGAATACGCTGCCAGCCTGCCCGAAGGCGAATGGGTTACCGGTGGAAACTGGGACCACCAGAACTGGGGCGGCCATCCGCTGCCCGACCGCCGTGTGCTCGACGAGGCAGCCGGCCCGCGTCCGGTTCTGCTTTTCCGGGTCGACTGGCACGTCGCCGCAGCGAATTCCGCGGCTTTGCAGGCGGCCCATATCGGCAGAAACACTCCGGATCCGCCTGGGGGAGAAATCGAACGGGACGATCACGGCGAACCCACCGGGATCCTCAAAGACGCGGCTGCGGAGCTCGTGCTGTCCAAAGTGCCCGAACCGTCGGATGCCAGATTGCAGGAAATCCTGACCGCCGCGATGAGCGAAGCAGTGCGTTACGGGGTTACGAGCTACCAGGACAACGTGACGTCCCGACAGTTCCGCACCTACCAGCGCCTGGCAGAGAATCGCGAGCTGAAGGTCAGGGTAAGTTGCTGGTTTCCCTTGTCCGAACTGGACTGCCTCGTGGACGTTGGACTTCGTCGGTGGCTCGGGGATCCCTGGCTGCAGATTGGGACCGTTAAGATCTTTGCCGACGGATCGCTTGGTGCGGGCACGGCGTATTTTTTCCAGGACTACGCCGACAGGCCGGGCTATCGCGGTCTTTTGATGATGCCCGGAAATCAGTTGCACCAGGTCATCGCTAAAGTGCACAATGCCGGCCTGCAGGCCGCTGTGCATGCAATTGGAGACGCTGCCAACGCACTCGTGCTTGACATCTTTGAAGAGCTCGGAGCAACTCGCGCCCACCGCCACCGGATCGAGCACGCGCAAACGGTTCGCGACGTGGACGTTGCGCGTTTTGCTGAGTTCGGTGTCGTGGCGTCTGTTCAGCCTGTCCACGCTGTCGACGACCTGCGCTGGGCCCACCAGAAATCGGGCAACGCATCGAGCAGTCGTACCGCCTCGCTTCTTTCGTTAGAGGCGGCGCCCAGGTGGCGATCGGCACAGATTGGCCCGTTGCATCTCTGAACCCAATGCTCGGACTGGAGGCAGCGGCCTACCGGCAGATCCCGGTGCGGAATAGACAGGCAACCCGGCCAGAGGGAGGGAGCGGCCGCGAAACAGTCTCGGTCAAAGAGGCAGTGCGCCTTTACATCGGCTCTGCCTACGCCCAGGGACGCGAACACGTGAAGGGGACGCTGACCCCGGGCAAATTGGCGGATTTTGTCGTTTTGGACCGAAACATCCTCGGGTCTGGTCCACAAGAACTTCGCGAAGCCAGGGTTTTGATGACCGTAGTCGGTGGTGAAATCGTTTACGAGAGTTAGGGCTTGATGCAGAGACAGAGAAGATCAACCGTTCACCATCCGAAAAGGGAAGAACCGGAAATCGACCGGGTCCGTTACGAGCGCCAGATCCGGTTTGCCGAGCTCGGCGAACGCGGACAGCAAGTCCTCGCGAAGGCCAGAGTTACGATTGTTGGCGCTGGAGGTCTGGGGTCCCACGTTGCGACAACCCTTGCACGCATGGGTGTGGGCACGCTCAAAGTCATCGACCGCGACCTTGTGGAACTGGGGAACCTGCACCGCCAGGCCTGCTACACCGAAGAGGATGTCCAGCAGGCCATGCCCAAGGTGTACGCGCTTCGCAGGCATCTGCTTGCCGCCAACTCGTCCGTCAAGATCGAGCCTGTCCTGGCTCACGTGGACCCGTACAACGTGCTGGATCTGCTGCGAGGCAGCGACATTGTGGTCGACGGGACGGACAGTCTGGGCGCGCGCTTCCTGTTGAACGAGGCCGCGGTAGAGCTCAGCGTGCCGTTCGTCCACGGCGCCATTGCTGGGTCGTCCGGGCTCGTGCTTGGGGTTGAACCTGGCGCAACGGCGTGTTTATTTTGCGCGTTCGGCGAGGAGGAAACCAAACCGCAGCCAAGGGGAATCGGTTCAGCGGCAGGAATTTTCCCACCCAGCGTCGAAGTAGTGGCAGCCTTGCAGTCGGCCCTTGCGGTTCGTCGCGTTGTGGCAGGTCCGGAAGACTGGGGAGGGAAGCTCTTTGCAATCGATTCCTGGACCGGAGACCTGGACACAAGCGAGATTCGCCGGCGCACCGGGCGTGAGGCCTGCCAGGTTTGCGTTCGCCATCGGTACCAGTGGCTTGGCGGTGAAAAGCCAGAGGGTCCGCGTGTCGACGTGGACGAGGATCAGATCAACGTTATTCCTGAAAAACCTCGTCCTGTGGACTTCGACGTGATCGCTGCGCGCCTCTACCGGGCAAACGAGATCAAGCGGAACGACTACCTGGTGTGGGCTCGTTTAGGCGATCTTCAGCTTGTGGTTTTCCAGGACGGACGTCTTGCCGTGAAGGGAACAAACGACTGGGCCGAGGCTGTTCATTTGTACGAAAAGTACCTTGGCGAGTGAGGCAGAGGTTGGCAACGGAAAGTAACAACAAATTGCGCTCCCACTGGGAGGCGATCAAGCGAGCACTGCTGACTGATCAGCAGTGTGCGCGCAGTACCGGCCTCAGTAGCGAAGAGCTTAGAGAAACGCTTGAAGCGGTCGATCGCCTCGTCCCCCAGGAAGATGCCAAAAATGCGTCGAGCGGTGTGCTTCGCGTCGACGGCGCGGCACGCGGTAACCCCGGGCCAGCAGGGGCCGGGATCCGGCTGGAGACTGAGAACGGCAAGCTACTGACTGAGGAAGCCGTTTACCTCGGAGAAGCAACGAACAACGTGGCCGAGTACCAGGCGCTCATCCGCGGTCTGGAGACAGCGAAGAACGCCGGGCTGAAGCGCCTCCAGATTCGCACGGACAGTCAACTTCTGGCCCGGCAGGTGAACGGTCGCTACCGAGTTAAGAACGCAGCGCTCATCTAGCTGTGGTCACGTGTTCGCGAGCTCCTGAACGCATTCGAAGAGTGGAACATCCAGGAAGTGCCGCGCTCGGAAAATAAGGATGCTGACCGCCTGGCCAACCTGGCCATCGACCGCGCCCGGGCCACAAAAGAAAAGTCCTGACCCGAGCTTGCGCTCCACATCCTTTTGCGCTCGACGAAACGCAGCAATTCGTCGCGTCGTGACAGGTTTCTCCACAAACTACTCGCTGAATCGTAGAACTGACGCCTTTTACCTTGAAGAAACGCTCGAAGTCCTGAGGCATTTCTGACGCACATTTGCTCTCGACGTAGCACGATGATCGCAACGCCAGGTGCAAACCAAGCGAGGTGATCGAAATGGCCAGACGCGTTTTGCTCGTAATTGACATGCTGAAGGATTTCATTTACGACGACGGTGCCCTGACGTGTGGCAAACCAGCACAGGACATTGTGCCGTACATTCAGGAACTCCTGGCCGATTTTCGCCAGGCCGGGGACAAAGTCATCTACCTGGCCGATGCGCACAGTCCCGACGATCCCGAGTTCGAGATGTTTCCGCCGCACTGCATTGCCGGGACTCGTGG
>JAADFT010000013.1 GCA_013152765.1 Calditrichota bacterium
GCGCTTTCTGTAACTGCGGTGTCACTTGCGATAAAGCTGTCCGGCCAACAAGGGTCCGATTTCCCGGAGAGGGAACGCACCCGTGCACCCACCGGAGCGGTCGCTTCGGTGAGTGGTTTTGCCGGTCGCCGAGTGGGTGAGGCGCTCGCAGCGTCGGGGAGGCCGAAAATCCCTTAGGGCGGCATTACCCTGCCGCCTGGATGACGTCGCCTGCGGGAGTAAGCGCGAAATGTGAGAACGCACGTTGTGCCGTAAGCAGTTAGCTTGCTTAGCTGCGAAGATGGGCTTGTTTGGAGCAGATCCAAAGTGCCACGGAGGACGTGAGATGCTGAAGTCGCTAAGATCGGCCCTGTGTCGGGTTGTTGGCAGCGCAGGCGGTTCTTGCTCTGCGTGTTCAGGCGGGCACGACGGGTAAGATCGTCGGCGTCATCAAGGACGCGGAAACGGGAGAGCCGCTGCCAGCTGCCAACGTGGTCATCGAGGGCACGCAAATCGGCGCTGCCACCGACGACAAGGGTCGCTACATCATCATCGCTGTGCCGCCCGGCGACTACACGCTGAAGGCCTGGTACATTGGCTACGCCGAGATGCGCAAACGGGTGCACGTGGCTACGGACCTGACCACAACCTGCGATTTTGCCCTTCAGCAGAAGGTAATCGAAGCCAAGAAGTCGGTTGTGGTCGTGGCCGAGCGACCCATCGTGGAGATGGACCGCACGAGCACTGCGGCCTACGTGACCTCGCAGGAACTGAACACCCTGCCGGTGGAGGAGGTGCACCAGGTGATCGCGCTGCAGGCCGGGGTTGTGCGCGACGCCGGCGGTGGCCTTCACTTCCGTGGCGGCCGCGTTGGCGAGGTGGCGTACTACATCGACGGCATCCCGGTCACAAACCAGTTCTCGGCGGGCGGCGGAAGCCTGGTCGGCATCAACAACCGGAACGTTCAGGAACTGCAGGTCATCAGCGGAACCTTCAACGCGGAGTACGGGCAGGCCCAGTCCGGTGTGATCAGCGTGGTCACGAAAATCCCAGACCGGCACCACTCCGGATCGTTCACGTTTTACACGGGCGACTACATCAGCGGCCACAAGGACATCTTCATGGGTCTCGACCGCCTGCACCCGGGGCAGATTCTGAATGCCGAGGGCAGCGTGACGGGCCCGCTGCTCGGCAACGGGAAACTGGGTTTCTACTACTACACGCGCGTGAACCGCGACCTGGGTTACTTCTTCGGCAAACGTCTGACCCGGCCGAGCGATGCCTGGCCGATTGCCGTGTTCCGCGAGTGGTACAGGCGCCGCTACCCCAGCAGCGACGAAGTGATCTACAATCGCATCCCGATTCCGGACTCGCTGATGACGGGCGACGGCGCTCTGGTGCCGATGGATGTCACCCGCTACTGGTCCAACAACCTGAAACTCAGTTACTCGCTCTCGAGGAGCATGAAACTGCAGTACAGCCTGTTCACTGACTGGCGCTACCACAAAGGTTACAACGACAGCTACCGCTACGCCCCGGATGGCGTGGCCAGTTCGCGGAGCTGGGAGCACACGCACATTTTGAAACTCACGCACACGCTGTCCACGCGGATGTTCTACGAGGCGAACTTTGCGTACACCGACGCCACCAGTCGCTGGTACCTTTACGAAAACCTGGTTGACCCCAGGTTGCAGACCGTTTCGCCGATGCTGTCTCGATTTCACCTGGGCGGTACGCAGAGCGGCAAGAGCGTAACCGAAACGGGCAAGATCTTCGGGAAAGTGGACTTCACCTGGCAGGTGGACAACTACAATCTGGTGAAGGCGGGCGTGCAGTTCGCGCGGCACAAGGCTTTCTACCACCGCCGCAATCCGGAGCCGGTGCAGGATCCGATTCTGGGCAACAACTACTACCCTGCTGACGGCAGCCTCTCGTTTGAGGAGTTCCTGGAAAAATCGCGCCCGGCCGTGCTGGTTCCTCCTCAGCTCACCCCGCAGGGCGAAACGAGCCTGAGCGAGGAAAAGTACCTGCATCACCCGAAGGAGTTCTCGGCCTACGTTCAGGACAAACTCGAGCTCAAGGAGTTGATCCTGAATCTGGGTGTGCGTTTTGACTGGTTTGACCCGGACCACGTGAAACCGAAAAATCCGCGTGTGTTGCCCGAGGCCGGCAGCATCAGCCTGCTGAGCTCCACCGAGCCCGTGCGGGCGAAGCCAAAGTGGCAGATCAGCCCACGCTTAGGAATGGCTTTCCCGATTTCGGACGCCGGGGTGATTCACGCTGCGTACGGCCACTTTTTCAAGGTGCCGCCTTTCGCGTACATCTTCGAAAATTCCGAGTACAAGGTGATCGGCACGAACGAGACGCGCGTTGGCAACCCCGACCTGAAGCCACAGCAGACCATCGCGTACGAAATCGGTTTGCAGCAGCAGCTCGCCGAGACCGTCGGCCTCGAGGTGACGTTGTTCTACTCCGACTTCCGCAACCTGCTGGGGCTGGAAATCGTGCGGCAGGTCGGCAACGTGTACAGCTACCTGCGGCGTGTGAATCGCGACTACGGCTACAACAAGGGCTTCTCGATTCACCTGAAGAAGCGGCCGTCGCGTTACAGCATGATCTCCGGTTCCCTCGACTACACCTTCCAGGTCGGCAAGAGCAACGAGAGCGACCCGAACAACATCGCCATTGTGACGATCGGTGGAGGACGCGGGCAGTTCTTCCAGCAGATTGAGAAACAGGTGTTGCCTCTGGACTGGGACCAGACGCACACCCTGACCGGCACGTTCACCGTTGGGCATCCGGACAACTGGACCCTCAGCTTCATCGGTAAATTCATGACCGGTCAACCTTACACTCCCACGCCCGTGCGGCTGGACGTGAGCGCCAAATTCAAGAACACCGACCGCAAACCGAATCAGCTCGGTCTGGACATGTACCTGAGCAAGCACTTCAAGTACCGTCACATCCAGCCAACTCTGTTCCTGCGGGTCTTCAACGTGTTCGACATCGCGAATCAGCTTTCGGTGTTCTCCACGACCGGCCGTGCGGACCGCGACCACCGCTTTCCAGTTGAGAAAGCGCTGGAAGAAAGCCAGTTGCTCGGTATTCTCACCCTTCACGACGTGGACAACCACCCGTACTGGTACTCCGAGCCTCGGCTAATTGAACTCGGCGTCACTGTGGACATCAAGTAGTTACGGAACGAGACTGAATAGAGGTAGCAATGGATCGCAAAGCCCGATTTGCCTGGATCGCTTTTCTGCTGTTGTTCGCTGGCGCACAGACGCTGTCGGCCAGCTCCGGGGAGGACAAGTCCCCGATGCCGCTGGTGCTGGGGAAACCGGCTGCACCGGCGTTGGGGCTGTCGACGAACCCGAACGACACGAGCAGGGGATTGCAGTCCCTGCAACGCACTGGCGTGCTGACTGGAAACCTGATTCGTTCGGCTTTCGGAAACTTCGGCAACCTGGGGAGCCGTACCCTGGCGGAGGCGCGCCTCGAATGGCCGGTGGGCAGCGGCGTGACCTACGGCTTCGAGTTCATCTTCTTCGTGGCTGGTGAGGTCATGAACTCGCGGGGCGAGATCATCCACATCATCGACTCGCGCTACACCGGCGGTTCCCGCGACGTGCCCACGCCCGAAACGCACCAGTGGGGCTGGTACCCCAAGCCGGGCTACTTCAACACCAACGACGGCAACGAGGACGAGGTGGAGACACCGGGCATCGACGAGGACCTGAACGGCAACGGGATTTTGGACCCGGGTGAGGATCTGAACAACAACGGGCTCCTGGACCACAACATGGTCAACGACGTCGAGTACCCGGCCATGAGCCACCTGCCCCAGACCTGGCCCTACGACTGGCCTCCGGGTAGCTACCCCGGCGAGCCCGGTGTGCGGCGCAACAAGTGGAACGGGGAGTACGGCGCCTACGTGCGCGGCGACCAGGAAAGCTACTACGTGATGGACGACGCCGCCAACGACGAGTTCGACTACTACCCCTTCGAGGGCGACACCGCTTCTTACCTGAACGGCGGGCGCCGCGGTTTGGGGCTGGACGTGGAGGTGCGAAACTACCAGTGGGCGCACCCCCTTGCTGAGGACATCATCATCAGCATCTACCAGCCCTACAACGTGAGCGACAAGGACCTGCCCAAGAACATCCTGGGCATGTACGTGGACGCCGACATCGGCTTTCAGGACCCCTCGGACGACGCCTCGTCATTCGATACCCACGACGACATCACCTACCAGTGGGACCTGGAAGGGCTGGACAAGCAAGGACGCAAGACCGGCTACTTTGGGTTTGCGTTCTTGCAGAGCCCGGGCAATGACCACAACCACATCGACGACGACGAAGACGGCATGGTGGACGAAAGTCAGCAGGACGGGATCGACAACGACCACGACTGGCTGACCTTCGACGACGCCAACCACAACGGCGTGTGGGACTGGGAAGACAAGAACATGAACGGCAAGCTCGACCCCGGCGAGGATCTGGACGGCGACGGCGAGCTTGACCTGGAAGAACTGAACGACGACGTCGGTTCGGACGGCATCGGTCCCTGGGGCGGACCGAACGGTGAACCCTGGCCTGGACCGGATCCGGACGGCACCGAGGGTAACGGTCAGCCTGACCTCGGCGAGCCGCACTTCGAGTACACGGACAACGATGAGATCGATCAGATCGGTTTGACGAGCTTCTACGGCGACGGTGTTGGCGGTCAGGGCATTCGGGACGACGAGGGTTTCTGGCGCGGCAAGATTCAGCCGGGATTCTTCAACGAAGCCACTGCCGGAATGGACGTCGGTTTCACTTACGGTTGCGGTTTCTTCAGTCTGAACAAAGGCCAGTTCGAGCATTTCGCCATTGCGGCCCTGTGCGGTAGCGATTTCGGCGACATCATCCGCAACAAGCGGACGATGCAGGTGATTTACAACAACGATTACAGTTTCACCAAGCCACCTCGTAAGCCGATTCTGACGGCCATCCCGGGCGACCGCAAAGTGACGCTGATCTGGGACGACGCTGCGGAGAGAACGCGCGACCCGGTGTACGGCTGGGATTTCGAGGGCTACAAGATCTACCGGGCCACGGATCCCCACTTCAACGAGGTGAAGGTCATCGACGACGCCTACGGCAACCCGGTTCTGTGGAAGCCTTTAGTGACCTTCGACAAGAAGGACGGTTTGAAGGGGCTGCACCCGATTCCGTTGGGCGAGACCGGCGTCCACTACGACATGGGCACCGATTCCGGGCTGCGCCACTCGTACGTGGACACGTCGGTGCAGAACGGACGCACCTACTACTACGCCGTGGTTTCTTACGACATGGGCTACGCACTCGATTTTCCAGAGCGCGGCCTGATCCCGACGGAAGGGCTGGAGCCGATTCCACCTTCGGAATCCAGCAAGGTCATCGAAACGGATCTGCTGGGCAACGTGGTGAACGTGGACATCAACTGTGCCGCGGTGACGCCGGAAGAGCCTGCCGCTGGCTACGTGCCACCGAGCCTGGCTGATTCGATCGAGCACGTATCCGGCCCGGGTACAGGGACGATCAGCGTTGAGATTTTGCGCCCTGACCTGGTCGTCGACCACACCTACCAGATTTCCTTCAGAGACACTCTGCTCAACCACGTGACGGCCGGGTTCACGTTCGAAGATCTGACCACGGGCCAGGTTCTCTTCCGCTCCACGAGCATGGACAATCTGGAAACGCCTGAGTACGACGACCCCGATCTCGAAAAGCAGCTCTTCGACGGGTTCAAACTGCACATTCACAACGACCAGTTCGGCCGCGTGGTGCGCACGGAGTGGCGAAACGGGGCGTCGAACCTGGTGATCACGGTGGTGCCGAAAGAGCTGCCCATGCCCATCGACTTCGAGATCGTGTGGGCCGACACCATCGTGGACCGAACCTTCTCACCGGCGCCTGGCAACCGGTTCCCGATCAAATTCTTCGTGCGCAACCTCACGGACTCGACCAAGATGCAGGTGGAGCTTTCGCGGATTGCCATGCCGATCGACGAGCTTGGTCCGGGCGACGGCTTCTACATCATCGGCAAACGGCTGGGACGCAAACGCTGGTTTGCGTTCGAGGTGTTCGTGGACGCGCCGGAAGGGCAGGGGGTGGAGACCATCAAGCCGGAGCCCGGGACGGCGTTCTACGTGGAGACCTCGAAGCCGTTCTCGCGGAAGGACGTGTTCAAGTTCACCATGAAGCCCGAGACGAAGTTCGATGCGCAGGTCGCGAAGTCGAAACTGGACGACATTTACGTGGTGCCCGATCCGTACGTGGCGGTGAACAGCCTGGAGCCGAAGCAGCCGTCGTCCCTGCGCGGCCGCGGTGAACGGCGGATCGATTTCGTCAACCTGCCGCCACACTGCACCATCCGGATTTTCACGCAGAGCGGCCGTTTGATTCGTGTGTTGCACCACGACTCCGAGGACAACCAGGGTCGTGAGTCGTGGGACCTGCTCACGCGCGACGGTCTGGAGGTGTCCTACGGCATCTACTTCTACCACGTGGAAGCACCTGGGGTCGGTGAAAAGCTTGGCAAGTTCGCCATCATCAAGTGACAGAGAGGCGAGGTTAGCAATGACTCAAGGTCGGCTTGGAAAACTGGGCAGTGTGCTGCTTGCTGGCGCGGTGGCGTTGCTCGTCCTGAGCGGGCAGGGGTTCGCTCAGAAGAAGACGTGGCAGCCGCCCACGGGTAACGTGAAAGTGACGAACGTGGGCACGAACGCGGCGGCGTTTCTGGAAATCGGCGTGGGCGCCCGCGCTGTGGGCATGGGGAGCGCCTTCGTCGCGACGGCCAACGATGCCACGGCCATGTACTGGAACCCTGCGGGCATCGGTCGGCTCTCGAAAATCGAGGCGACGTTCACGCACGCGAGCTGGTTCGTGGGCACGAATTTCGACTACGCCGGCTTTGCTGTGCCGGTTGGCAACCGCTTTTCGGTGGGGGCCAGCGTGACGTACTTCGGTTTCGGCGAACAGCCAGTGCGCGTGGTCGGCATGGAAAACGGCACCGGCGAGTACTACTCGGCAGGCGACGTTGCGCTTGCTGTGGCCCTGGCTCTTAACCTGACGGACCGCTTTTCTTTCGGTTTCAACGGCAAGTACATCGAGCAGAAGATCTGGCACTGCAAGGCCCACGGGGCTGCGCTCGACGTCGGCTTCCTGTACCAGACGCTGCTGAAAGGGCTCACGGTAGGCATGAGCGTGTCGAACTTCGGCACCGAGATGCGCATGAGCGGCCGTGACCTGCTGAACGCGGTTGACCCGGATCCCACCCACGAGGGGGTCGACAGGATCAACGTCAATTACGCGACGGATTCATTCCCGCTGCCCGTGATCATGCGGTTCGGCGTGGCTTACCAGCGACGCCTTGGAAACCTCGGCGACCTGCGCGTCGCAACAGACGTGCTTCATCCCAGCAACAGCACAGAGAGCCTCAACCTGGGCGTGGAGTACCTTTTCGGCGGCCTTCTGGAATTGCGGGCTGGCTACCAGAACCTGTTTGAGAAGGACAGTGTGAACGGCCTGACCTACGGCGCTGGCATCCGGTACGCTACGCGGTTCGGACTCGAGTTCCGGCTCGACTACGCCTACGCCGACTGGGGCTTTCTGCGCAACACGCAACGGGTTACGGCCACTCTGGCATTTTGAACAGGAACCAAGGAATCGACGGACCGGAAGGAGGTGATGAGAGGCGTCGTGGGAGTAAACCTGGGACGTGAGCTTTGGCGAGAGGAACAAACAAAGGAGGTCGTAGCATGAAACGCCTGCTCGCTGTTGTAGCAGTGGTGGTCTCGACGTTCCTGCTGGTGGGGGCGGTGTCAGCAGGAATCGTCTACGAGTCCGAGCCGAACGACACCTACGAACAGGCGAACGCGCTTGCCGTGGGCGACACGATCATGGCTTCGTTCTCGGCTTCGGACAGCGTGGACTACTTCGCCATTGAGATGGAGTCCACGAAGATGTACTACATCACCAGCAACGGTGATGTGGACGTCAACGCTTTTCTGTACGCGGCCTCGGATCCCAACACCAACATCCTGACCGGTGATGTGGACAACCGCGGGATCGGCGACAACTTCCGGATTTCGGGCTACGTGCCAGCGCAGAGCGGCACGTACTACCTGAAAGTCATCAGCAAGGGTAACACGGGAGACTACTCGGTCCGGTTTGTTGGCGGCAGGGATCTGGCCACCATCGGCGCTCTGCATGAGCCCGACAATTCGATGGCTGAGGCCGATGCCCAGCCCGAGCTGCCGACCGACGGCACGGTGCTGGCGGGCTGCATCTACCCGAAGGACGACAGCGACTTCTACAAGATCGAAGGCATCGGCGGCCGCAAGATCACGATCGACGTTTCGCCGCTGCCCGACATGGAAATCCGCGACACGGACACCGTGGTCGAGCTGTGGGATGCTGCCGGTAACGTGCTGGCGGACAACGACGACAAGAAAAGCGGCATCACCTTCTCGACGATTCGCAAATTCGAGCTGCCCGCCGACGGCACGTACTACGTGCTGGTTCGCTGCTACTACCACGGCGACCGGGTGGACGACAAGCATCCGGGCACAGGTGAGTACGGCGTGCGCGCGTTCTACGCCGGAGTCGAAACGGAGCCCAACGACACGTGGCAGCAGGCGACGGAGCTAAGCTTCGGCGACACACTGTCTGCCCACTTCACGGCCGACACGGACACGGTGGACTGGTTCGTGGCCGAGCTCGATTCCACGCGGATGTACTACATCAGCAGCGTGGGCGATTCCGTGGAGCCGCACGTGGAGTTCTACTACTACGACCCGGATGGCGACTCGCTGGTGAGCCTGCTGGACAGCAACGTCGACGGCCGTGGCGAGGGCCCGAACTTCCGGATCGCCGGTTTTGTGCCGAAGGAGACGGGCAAGTACTACCTGCGTCTGTCGGATCCGGACAACGTGACGGCGGGCTACGGCATGCGCATTACCGGCGGGCACAGTGTGCCGTACTGGTCGCAGGTGCACGAGCCCGACAACACGCGCCAGGAGGCTGCCAACTCGCCTCTGGTCGACACCACGGGCGTGCCGGTTCGCGGGATGCTGTACCCGGTGGACGACGTGGACTACTACCGCTTCGAGGCCAACGAGGGTGACAGCTACCTGATCGAGACCCAGCCTCTGGACAGCATGGGCATCCGCGACACCGACACGGACATGTACATCTTCGACGAGAACGGTGTGCTGAAGGGCCACAACGACGACGGCCGCTACGGCACGTTCTCCACGCTGCAGTGGGGCGCCACGGCGAGCGGCGTGTACTACGTCCGCGTCTCGTCTTACTACTGCGCGCCGGTGAACGGCAACACCGCCAGCTTCCGGAATCCGGGTACTGGCGAGTACAAGCTGATCATCAAGCGCCTGGGCAAGGTGGCGCCGGACACCACGGAAGACAACAACACGCCGGAGACGGCGTTCCGCCTGCAGCTTGGGCAGATGGTTCGCGCCACGCTGACTGCCACGGACTCGGTGGACTACTTCCTGGTTCACATGAGCCCGGACAAGATGTACTACATCGACAGCTTCGGCAACACCAACCCGCACGTGCACCTCTACTACGCCGACGCACCCGGTGTGAACATCCTGGACGGTGACATCCGCGGCCGCGGCTACGGCGGCACCAACTTCCGTCTTGCCGGGTACGTGCCTCTCGACGACGCCGACTACCTGGTGAAGGTGTTCTCGAAAGGCGAGGTTGGCGAGTACTGGATCCGCTGGTCCGGCGGCCGCGACCTGGACGTGATCGCCAACAAGCACGAGCCGGACAACAGCGGCGCCGAGGCCCAGCAGCAGGATTCGCTGGACGTGAGCGGCAATCCGTACGCAGCGTGCATCTACCCGTACAACGACCTCGATCTGTACATCTTCTACGGCGAGGAAGGGCAGCAGCCGCACATCTGGACGGAGCCGCTCCCGGACATGAACTCACGCGACACCGACACGCGCATCTACCTGTGGAGCTTCGACTACGTGATGGGTCTGGCTGAAGGGCAGTACCCGCTGCTCGACAGCACGATCGCCGAAAACGACGACGATCCGGACAAGGGTCCCGAGAACGGCAACACCGTGTTCTCCGAGCTCGACTCGCGCAACTGCCCGCCACTGCCGTACACGGGGCTGTACTTCCTGGGCGTGTCGGACTACTACAACACGATTAACACCTCGGAGCCGCCGTCCTCGCTCGACCGGAATCCGGGAACGGGTGAGTACCAGCTCCTGGCCACCTTAGGCGCAACGGCTGTGGAGATGGCCAAGACGGATCTGCCCACCGTGTACGCGCTGCGGCAGAACTACCCGAACCCGTTCAACCCGACCACCACGATTGAGTACGACTTGCCGGAACCCACGCACGTGTCACTGCGTATTTTCGACATGCGTGGCCGCCTGGTAAAGGAGCTTGTGAACGGCAAGCAGGCTCCAGGCTCGTACCGTCTGAAATGGGACGGCACCAACCAGGCGGGCGAAAAGGTGGCCAGCGGCGTGTACCTCTACATGCTGAAGGCCGGCAACTACGTACGCATCCACAAGATGATGCTGGTAAAATAGCCTCAGATTAGGAGCGGAGAAGCACGGGGACCGGACTTTCCGGCCCCCGTGCCTTCGCACGTCTGGTGGTGGGTGATGAGTCGGACGGGTACCGAATGGAACTGGACAAGAAGAGCTTTATTCCGTTG
>JAADFT010000014.1 GCA_013152765.1 Calditrichota bacterium
TTTACTCGAAAGGGTGCTGTACGACAACCGCTCTCAGCGGATTTGGTCCTGCTACGTGAGTTCGCTGGTCACTTCCTCTCGCCCAAGCCTTCTGGACAAAGAAACTTTCCCGTCAACTTTGGAAACTACCCACGGTCCCCGAAAGCCTGCCCGCGTTTTCGTTTCTGTCCGGCTGGATTTTGTGTAACCGTCTCAGGCTCCACGTAAAGAACATGCCAGGCGCAACCAATTCGGCACCTGGCATGCGGTACGCTACGCGTCGTCATTTTTCGTTTTGTTCAGCTCAATCATCCACATCCTTCTCGCTGAACACCTCCGCCGAGAAGATCTTGATCACCGTGCTCCGGTCCCGCCAGCAGCCCGGGGGAAGTCCGGCCTTCTGGCAGGTGTGGTCCAGGAATGTCTCCCGGTCCCAGCCGTACTCGGTGGCCACCTGCGGCAACAGCAGGCCGCTGTTGAAGCCACGTTCGATGATGATCCCGTGCTTGCCCACTTCGATCTCGTTGATGTCGTGGATTTCCCGAGGCACGGTGAGAACCGAGATTTCGATCTCCAGGTCCGGCAACTCCTGCGGCGTCACCGGAGGGAAGCGCGGGTCCCGTAGTGCCGCGGACTCGGCCACTTCCATCACCGTCTCCCACAGTGGTTTCACAGGCAGCACGTACCCGATGCACCCCCGCAACATGCCGTGCTTGTTGATGGTCACGAAGGCACCACGCTTTTCCAGCAGGCGCGGGGACGTCACCTCGAACTTCGGGAACGGCTGTCCCTTGACCCGCGCCTCGATGGTCTTTTTGGCGATCATCAAAAGCGTCTTCTTGTCCTGTTTCGAAAGTCCGAGATCAACCCCGACCTTCTCCGTCTTGCCTCCCATGTCCTTGTTCTCCTTGTAGAAAACCACCGAACCGTACCCCACGATGTACCCACTCTTGCGTCCAGTCACATCCCCGGAAGTCGTGTGCGCAATTACCTTCGCCTTGTTCGCGCCCAGCTCCTTGGCGGCAACCATCACCGCCGTAATCGGCCCACCCCCGCAAGCCTGGTACTCGCCACGGTTCAAGCCGCGATTGAAGGCGTGAGCGTCGAACTTCTCGATTGCCGCCAGTGTGCGGCGGTCCGTGGCGTTGCACTCGTCGTACGAATACCCGTGGTAAAGATCGGAACTCGCGACCAGAAGAACGCGCCTGCCCCTGGCCACCTTCGCAATGGCCTCCCCAACGCGTCGGCAGGTGTCCCAGTCGCGCTCGGCCATCACGATTGGCACCATCTTGAAATCGCCTAAAGCCGTCTGGAGGAACGGCAACTGCGCCTCCAGCGAGTGCTCCTGTCTGTGCCCCTCCCAGCCGGCGTGAAAGATCTTGTCCGTCGCCAGGAGTTCGGCCGCCGTCTTCCTGTCAACGGGCACCACGCCAAGCGGGGTCTCGTAACCTTCCCCGGTGAAAATGGAAGCGCCTCGGAAGAACTCATGGTGGCTCGGCGCCAACACGAACACCACGTCGAAGTGCTTGCCCTGCACCTGCTTGTACGAGTGCGCAGCGATCAGACCCGAGTACTCGAACCCGGCGTGCGGCGCCACCAGACCGATGATTTCGCCCGGAATCGGCGGCTTTTTGGCATTTTCGAAGAAGCGCACCATCATTCGGTGCAATTCGTCCGCATCCGCTGGGTACCACATGCCCGCCACCGCAGGTTTGCGGATCCCCAGATCAGGAGGCATCTTCTTCACCTCCTTTCCCTTTCGCGCCTGCACGGCTGAAATCCAGACCCCTCCGACGACAACGAAGACAATCGCTACCAGAAACCAGCGTTTCATCGCGAAGCCTCACCTGTTCTTGCGCGCCTCGCCACAACCATCTTCACCCAGCACAAGAGCCCGCTCCATCCCGGTCGCAGCCTTTCAGCACCGCACGTCAAGGATCGCTTTTGCCGCACAACCAGCAGAATTCCGGCGGACCAAATCCGCAGCCTGGTTACAACACAGCGAGCCCTGCGGGACACGCAAATCAGCTCCAGACGCCCGGAATTTCCGTGTGGCACTTGGGGCAGCGCCCGTTCACCAGATTGTTTTCGAGAATCTCGAACCCCACACGTCGAATCAGTACCGTGTGGCAATTCGGGCAGTAGGTGTTCTCGCCAGGGTCACCGGGCACGTTGCCAACGTAAGCAAAATGGATCCCCTCTTCAAGTGCAATTTCGCGCGCGGCCCGCAGCGTACTGACCGGCGTCGGCGGCAGGTTGCGCAGTCGGTACTGCGGGTAAAAGCGCGTGAAATGGACCGGCACGTCCGGACCCAGCTCACCGACGATCCACTTGCACATTTCGCGAATTTCGCTCTTGCTGTCGTTCTTTGTGGGGATCATCAGGTAGACGATCTCGGTCCACATCCCGCGTTTCACGAGCAGCTTCAAGGTGTCCAGAACCGGCTTCAGCTCGCCCGCCACCAGCTCTTTGTAGAAGCGCTCGGTGAAGGCCTTCAGGTCGATCTTCACAGCGTCCAGCACCGTGCACAACTCGTCCATCGGGTCTTTCTGGATGAACCCGTTGCTGATCATCACGCTGCGGACGCCCTTTTTCTTCCCCGCCACGGCGCAGTCGTACACGTACTCCTGGAAAATCACCGGCTCGGTGTACGTGTAGGCAATGGTCGGGCTTCCGGACTGCTTGGCGTACTCCGCCACCATGTCCGGTGGCATGTCGAACGCCTCCACCTGCTCCGGCCGAACCTGCGAAATCTGCCAGTTCTGGCAGAATTTGCACTCCACGTTGCAGCCCACCGTGGCAATCGAAAATGCCACCGTGCCCGGCAGGAAATGGAAGAGCGGCTTCTTTTCGATCGGGTCCACGTGGTAAGTAACCGGACGCGAGTGCACCAGCGTGTAGTACGTGCCACCGCGGTTCTCGCGCACGCCGCAGTAGCCTCGCTCCTGGTCGTCGATCACGCACTCGCGCGGGCACAATTTGCAGCGGATCTTGCGGTTCTGCAGCTTCTCGTAGTGCCTCGCCTCGACCAGGTGCAGGCCCTTGACGCGACGCGGAGGACTCAGCCACAGACTGCTGGGAACCGCAGGCATCGCCGCCAGCGCACACATCGCGCACGAGCCCCCGAGAAATTCCCGCCTGGACCAGTCCATTTTCGGTTTCATCTCAGATCTCGACCGTTTCGATCCGCGACCAGTCGTGCTGCCCCAGTCGGTGAGCAGCATCCGCCGCCGTGGCAATGTACGTCGGCTCTCGCCCGGCTTCCTTCAAAGAAGGCAGGCCGACCTCTTTGCGCCTGTCCTCGATGATCTTCCAGCCCACCGTGTCGAGTGCAACCGGGTCCGTGCTGACCAGCAGGCCGTTGTACTTCCACGCCCACTGCGGCATGAAAGGCGGTCCACCGTCGCACTGAGCGAGAAAGGCATCGCAAATGATCAGCCGTGTCTTGTTTCGCAGTGGAGGAATCAGGTTGGCGTCCGCCACGTAGGGGTCGCCAATGTCGTTGTGGTACTTGTTCGGGTTGTGGATCGCACCGAAGTAGTTTTTGAGCGCGATCGTCACCCCAACGATGCCGTGGTCTTTCAGGATGGGAACATCGATCAGCGCGTCGCACTCCTTCACGGCCACGTTCGAAACCAGGCTACCCACCTCGCCCGCCACGAACAACCGCGGGTAGTAACCAGCGTGGTCGTTCCCGTAGACGCGCACCCCCGGGCCGTAGAACCTCAACTTGTACCCCGCTTTCTCCAGGTCCTTGTTCAGCCGGTCCCAAACGATGATGCGACGAGCCGAGACGCCGACCTTCTTCAGCCGCTCGACGATGGCCCACACCAGTTCCTGGGAAGTGGACATGTGGCGTCCGGCCAGGCAGTTGACCTTGATGCCAACCGTTTCCCCCCTGCTGAACAGTCCTTCCCACGCTTCTTCCGGTCGCGCCACACCGAACGCAGCAACCATTGCCTTGTCGAGCAGCTCACCGACGCGTTTCTCGTTCAGGCGCTTTCCCCGCCAGACGTCGGGATCACGGGCGACAGCAACCCGGGATTTCCCGTCGCGCGTCACACTCTTGAGCGGATTCTGCTTGGGGCTTGCGGACTTCGCCGTCAGTCCGATCAAGAAAGGGCCAGTCGTGACGATCTTGAGAAATTCGCGCCGCTCCATCCTGTGCGCTCCCATGCCTGGAGGAGACCAACCCGGACAAAATCGCAAGAATTTTTCACTATTCAAACAACCGCAACGGGGATTGGTTCCGAGGGATGGGAAGCGAAAAGACCGCGTGGATGGTAGAGTGCTACCCGCCGAAAGCTGCAAGTCGCACGTTTCGTCTACTGAGGAACGCCGGACGTTGGCTCAGCTTTGTTGAGGCACTGCAGAACGCTCCGGGCGCTCCCAGCCAGGGCTGGCCCTGTGAGAAAGGAATCCTGGCCCCCGTGCGTCAGGATCGCGCAGGTAGAGCTCAGGTGCGGCACGAAACCGACAATGTTGGCGAGTTGCTTTCCCCTCGATTCGTAGATTCCTTACCGCAAAAACTTCTCCACCAGGCGGCGAAGACCGGTGGTCGTCTCGTCGACGCCGGCGTCGGTTTCCCGGCCCCGGACACGCAGGTCGCCCGGGCCAGAGATCCCGGTGCGACGCAGGAGCAGCAAACGGTCCTCTACGGCGATCCCCACCTGATTCGCGAAGAGTTCCAGAAGGTGCACGTTCTCGCGCGAGGGAATGCGACCGTTTCGCGGATCGTCGAGCAGGACGGCGCCCACTACTTTCCCCTCGCGAGTCCGAATGGGCACCACGAGCAGGTGCCACTTGGACCACTCCTGGTCGCCGAGGCTCGCCCACTCGGCTCCGTAGTAAATCGATTTGAGCGGTTTGAGCGGCGGCAGCAGTTCGTCCACCAGGTACGACTCGCTCACACGGTACCGTTTGCGCAGGAAGCTCTGCACATCCGCAAGGCTCCATTTGAGCCGCATGAGCTGATGAGCCTTCACGCGGTCCTCGCACGCCACCGCCTTGAACTCGAGACTCTCGGACTGGCGCGTGATGATGCCAACGACGACCAGATTGAAATCGGAGAGAAAACGCACGAGCCAGGCGAAGTCGTTCAGCGTGCGGCTGAACGGCGTGTCCAGGTAGAACAACGTGCTGGATGCCAGGAACTGCTTCATCCGACGGTAGCGGCGCTCCTGGTGCTCGCGCCGGAACGCGTCTTCCACAGCGAACGACGCCAGAATACTGAACAGCTCCAGATTGTAGAACGTGTCGCGCGTTGGCACGAAGCCATTCGCAGGCTGCTCCAGCGACACAAAGCCGATCGTGCGGCCCTGGTCGTCCGTGAGCCCGACGAGGATCAGGTCCTTGGGATCCCACGCCCCCTGCGGCCGGCGCACCTGGGTGCGACGCTCCGGCACCCCACCAGGCAGCACACGCGGATGCTCCACAAACTCCTGGTCGCTGTAAATCACTTTGATGCGGAACCGCCCCTGGAAAATCCGGTCGACGAGCTCCTTTGGAACCTCCATGGCCTTGTTGGCCAGCTCGCGCTCGTCGTAACCGACCAGAGCGTGCTTTACGAAGACGCGACGCCGCTGGTCAAGCAGCGCCACTGTGGAGCGCAGAAAACGGAATTGCTGTGCAGCAATCTCGGCGAGCCGCTGCAACAAAGCGGGCACCGGTTCGCCCGCCGTGTCCTCGATCGCCCTCGTCACCTCCAGGATCAACCGGTGCTGGTCAACGCGGGCTTCCATCACCATCGACGCCGCTTCCGCGCTCAGGTCTCGCATCCGGCCTTTGTAGCCGGCCACCTCACCGGCGTCGTCCTTGATGGGCGTCAGATGCAGCTCCACCATTTTCTGCGCACCGCGGCGCGTGACCAGCCCAATCTGAAGCGGCACCGGCTCTTCGTCCAGTCTGCGCAGCCAGCGGTAGAACTGCCCCTCGGCTCCGCGGCTCAGGACGTCAGCAATCGAGAGCTCGAGGATTTCGGCTTCCGAGTACTCCAGAATTTCTTGCACAACCTTGTCAGCCGAAAGGAAGCGCCCCCGCCGGTCCAGCACAAAGTAGCCCTCGGGCCCCGAGCGGCGGCCGTTGTCTGGCTCCTCTGCCTGGACGGTAGCAGGCTTCGACTCCGCCTCCTCGGGTTCCCTGGACCGGCTGTCCTTGCTGGTCTCGATCGCCTTAAGCACGGTAAACGGCAGAGCAGTGAGGTACCCGCGCACTTTCATCACGTAGTCCTGAGCCCCGCGGTCCATCGCAGCCAGAGCCACGTCGTCCTGGCCATCCTCCACCATGAGGATGATCGGCGCCCGTACTCCGGCCTGTTTCAGCTCATCGATGAGCTGCAGCCCGTCGCGGTCAGGAAGGTCGTTGTCGAGAAGAATGAGGTCGAAGGGCTTCTCTTTGGCTCGCTGCAGGCATGTTTCGCCATCCGTGGCGAACTCCACGTCGTAGGCACGATTGTGGAATTTGAGCATCTTCTTGATGACTTCGAGCGAGGCAGGATCACGTCCGGCGATGAGAATGTGCACTTTACTCATCTGCTCAGGGAGCTCCTTTCGGGTGGGACACTTGGCGGCTCGCTCGGCCTCGATTTCCAACAAGCGGCCCGTTCCACTCGCGGGCAGCAGGAACGGGCCGCTGATTCAGCTCTCACCGGGCCATCCGGCCCACTGGATGGTAACAAAAACATCGAGACGGCGCAAGTGAAAAACTCACCCGCACCGCTTTTTACCCGAGATTCTGAAGGTAGCGTCTCGCCTTCGACACGTACTCGCTCTTCGGGTGTTCGTTAATCAGCTTCTCCAGATAAAAACGCGCCTGGGCTTCGTCGCCCTTCTTCATGTACGTGCGACCAAGCATCAACAGCGCGTCGTCCACCTTGGGACTGTCGCTGTAGTTCAGCACCTTCTCGAAGTAGGTCGCCGCCTGGTCGTAGTCACCAAGCGCGAAGTAGGATTCGCCGATCCAGTAGTAGCAGTTGCTCACCCGCCGATCGTTCGGGAAGTCACGAATGAGCGCCGTAAACAACCGGATGGCGTCTTCGTCCTGGTGGTTCAAATGGAGTCGCAGCGCCTCTTTGTACCGCTGCTGGAAAGCCGCTTCCTGGTCAGGTGAGAGGTTGCCCACGCCCAGGTTGGCAAGTTCCTCCTCCAGCCTGGCGACCTCTTCCTGTTTTTCCTCCACTACCCGGTGGAGCTTCTCGACCGTTTCTTCCTGTTGTTTTACCTTTTGCTCGAGTTCTTTCAGTTTCAGGCGTACAGAGTCGGCGAGGGACACCTGCCTGCCCTCGCTCGAAACCAGAAGCTTTTGCAGCTCGCTTTCCGTCACCAAAGTTTCGGGCGCCGCCTGCTCTTCAGGAACGGGCTGGTTGTCAACAATCGGTCCAGGAGTAAAGGTCTCGTTGGAGCCCACCAGCGGCCCGGTCAGCTTCCACGTGATGCCAGCGCGGAAGGCCAGGTACTTGTCCTTCGTGTTCTTGTCGCCGACAACGTTGTCCAGGATGTCGCCCGTGGTAAGGCGGTAGTCCACGTTGAAGAGCAGTCCCAGCCTGGGCTTCACAAGAAACTCGAACCCGGCGCCGCCAAAGAAGCTGCCGTCAAAGTAGCGCGGCCCATTCAGCACCTGGAAGTTGTACGCACCAAGACCGGCCGAGATGAACGGAGCCAGTTTGCCGATCTGCACAGGGTAAAACATCGCGCGCAAATCGGCCGTCAGCAGCTCGGAAAAAACGTTTGGGTTGGCAGGGTTCTTACTGTCCAACTCGGTGTAGCCAAAACCCAGGGCAATTCCGAGATTCGAACTGAGGCGGTCCAGGAAAAGCAAATCCAGCCCCGGACCAATCGAACTCGTAACACCCTTGTCGCCGTAGATCTGCTGCCCTCCGGCAACCAGACCCAGCCGCAGTTGCTCCCGCGAGAAGAACGGGAGCCCCGCGCTTGCAGACAGGGTCCACACGCCCGTGAGGACCACAGCAAGCAAAGAAATCCATTTTTTCTTCATTCTCTCCCTCCGAAATCTTCGAAAAAGATCCCCTCTCCCTCAACGGTAGCTCGGCTTCCAGAGCTGCCCCTTGAGATCGTCCGGAAGCACCTTGTCCAAAGAAATCGCTTCGTCCGCGTACAGGTTGTACGCCTTAACCAGCTCATGCAGCTCGCGCAGACAGGCCTGAATCTCTTGCTCCTGCCCTTCTTCTCGCACCAGACGCCTGAGACGCAGAACCTGGTCGCCGATCTTCTCGAAGTAGTACGAGGTCATGCTCGAGTTGATCAGGTCCTGCACCTTTTGTTTGACTTCCTGCTCTTTCCCTACCAGGTCCTTCAGCGTGTTCTTGAGGTGGTAGAGATTCAGCTCCTTCACCAGCTTGGTGTCGACCCCCATGTAGATGAAAAGCGAGGGTCGCTTGTTGTAGTAGTCCGTCTTCAAGGCGATGTTGGTCAGAATGTACTGCTCCACGATGACACGCTCACCGAAAGTGATCTCGCGGTGGGAAGAATACTTCAGCGAATTCGCCTCCTTGCTGTACTCGACCTGCACCATCAAGTCCGAAAACGCGAAGTAGAGCAGTTCTTTCATTCCGGCCCGTCCGTGTTTGGCGAATTCTCAGATTCAACCACCGTTCCTGTCGTCGAGCGACGATCCGCGTCCGTTCTCTCTGGGTTTCGCCATTCAGAGTTTATTTACGCGTCGCACCGCAGTTATGCGGAATCGCCACCCTCAGCTTTCCAACTTCCGTGCCAGTCCGAGCGTGTCACCCGTCACGCGGCCAGCACCATTCAAGCCCGGCAGGGGGCGCTCGAAGCCCCCGTCGCCAACCACGTCTGTGCAAATCCAGCCCACTGTTTCGAGCTGGTGCGAACAGGTTTCGACATTCGCCACGCATGCCAAGTGTCCTCGCAGTGCACGTTACGGCTTCCTGCCGCTTGCAATGACGAAATTGAAGAAACGCCAGGGCGTGTCCACCCGGTCGAATCCGGCCTTCCTGAGCCACTCCAGTAGCGAGCTGATGCGCACCACGTGGTGCTTGGGACCGCTTTCCGCCAGGCCAACCAGAATCTTGATGTTTTCCTCGCTCACGCGCTTCTGCGCGACTTGCCGCGAAATGAGCTGGTACTCGAGATTGCGGAACACGTCGCCAACGCGCGGGTCCTCCGGCTCGATGAATTCACAGCTCACGAAACGCCCACCGGGTACCAGCAGGTCAAAAACCTGCGAAACCAGGCGCTCGTGGACGTCGAGCGGGAGGTAGTCCAGCGTGTAAGCGGCGACGACAGCGTCCACGTCTTCGAAACCCTCGTGCCAGGCGGGGTCCGTCAGGTCGCGCTGGAGCAAATCGACCCGCTCTTCGAACGGCCGCAGCTTGCGAACTGCTTCCCGGAGCATCGAAGGGGAAACGTCCAGCGCCGAGATGCGAGCAGCCGAAAAGTGCTCCACCAGCTTCCTGGTGAGTTCCCCGGTGCCACAGCCCAACTCAAGGATGTGCACACTGTCGCCGCTGCCGAACGGCAGCATGGAAAGAAGAACGTCGTGAGCCTCTGCGTATTTTGGCACCACTGCGGGGAAAACCGCGTCGTAGATCGGAGCGAGTTCCTCAAACGGGTCGCTGGATGGTTGTCTCTCGTTTTCGAAAGTCGTCACAGTGCGGTCCCACCAAGTTTCGGGTGCAAGCCCTGAGCCTGGTCGCGCAAATCCACTTCGCGAAGCTCTTGCAAAATCGCCTCCGCCACGTCCTCCACGCTCAGTCCCGTGGTGTCGACAACGATTTCGGCCTGACTGTAGAAGGGCTCGCGCACTTCCAGAAGCGTGTCGAGCCGCTGCCTCATCCAGGCTTCATCGGGCAAGGGGCCAGGCTCCAGGGCCGGATTCTGAAGGCGGTGCAAACGATCCACGTGCTCTGCCCGCTGCCACAACGTGTCCGGCGTCGCACGGAGCCACACGAGGAGCCCGCTCTCTTTCACAAGCCGTAAGTTGGGCTCGTGCCCGAGCGTGCCGGCACCCAGCGCCACAACGGCAAAATGCAGCAACGACAGCTCTCGCAGGATTTCGTGTTCCAGCGTCCGGTAAAAAGCTTCGCCCTCCTCCGCCAGGATGCGTTCCACACTCTTGCCCAGACGAGTTTCCACTAAGGCGTCGAGATCGTAGAAGCGCCACTCCAGCTTCCTGGCCAGCTCCGATCCCACGGTGCTTTTCCCCGCAGCCAGAAAACCCGTCAGGTAGAGATTCGTCCGTTGCACATTCACGGGCATTGCCTCCCTCCGCGACTGTGCTTTGCCCCCGTTTCTCCTGACCCCGCAAATCTGCGTCTGTCTTAAGTCTACTACGTCAGATTCGCGAAACAAAGGCGAAAGGCGAAAGCGGCATGTAGCTTCTCCGCTCGGGGATCAAATCCCTGGGCTACCAAAGGAAACCGCCTGCCAAAGCAGGCTTGTTTCAGGCGAAACTAAGCAGCACCTCGCCGTAGAGAAACCACGACTCCGAAAAGCCAACCACATTTTGACGTAGCAGAACTAAGGTGCCTGTCCTTTCTTGCCTTCCGGTGCCAGTAGCACCTTCAGCGTTCCGGCACCTGTGGCCCGCTCAAAAGCCTCAACCGCCTCACTCAGAGGGTACCTCGCACTCACCAGCGCTGCGGGCTTCACCCGCCCCTCGGCCAGCAGGCGAAGCGCCGGCTCGAAAGGCCCACAAAGCGAACCAACTACGCTCACTTCGTTAACGACGAGCGAAGCCAAATTGATTCTCGGCACTTCCGCGTAAGTGCTCTTCAACACAATTGTGCCGCGCGGCCGC